>NZ_JBEXLC010000162.1:0-19612 GCF_040609795.1 Nocardia sp. NPDC004604 | reverse complement strand
ACAGAATGCTGTGCCCGAGACTGGACACCGGGAACAGTTCGCTCACCCCTTGCAGCGCCCCGACGACGATCGATTCCAGATACGTGATGGCCATGTGCTTTCCTGTCGAGGGTCGGGGCGTGAATGCCTGGCTGGTCAGTCCACACAGGGGATGTTGGATCCGATGCTGGTGGTGACGGGTTTGCCGGAGTCGGGTGCCCCGTCGGCGGGTGTGGCGGTGGTGGCGCCGGTGGACGAGGTCGTGGGCGAGCCTGCGCCGGTCGCGGTGGTGGTGCTCGATGATGATGTGCCGGAACTCAATTCGTCGGGCATCGTGAAGTCGCTGCCGATCACGATCTTGATGTAGCCGGAGTCGAGGTTCTTGGAGGCGGCAGTCGGTAGCCCACCGAGTAGGTCCGCGGCCTGGGTGGCATCGGTATCGGCTCCGGTGCCGTAATAGACGACCGAACTGGAACCATCGGTATAGGCGGCGTTGCCGATGGTGCCCTTCTGGAATCCCCTGTCGGCCAACGCGGTCGACACTTTGGCGGCCATACCCGTCGCGCCGCCCGCATTGACGACGTCGACGGTGCTGGTGGGTGTGGTCTTGGGAGCGCTGGGCGCAGCGGCCTGCACACCGAACGCCGTGCGCACCGCCTTTTTGATGGCGGCCGGGTCGATGATGTTCACGTCTTGGCCGTCGACGGTCTGGTATCCCTGCACCGGCAGAGTCTGAAATTCGATAGGAATCGAACCGGCCTTGCCCATGGTCCGCGCGAAGTCGAGTACGTCCCAGCCTTGGGAGAGCACCACATCGTTCTGTGCGGCGTTGATCAGTTGCTGCATTTTGCCGACGTTGGTGAGTGTGCCGGACTCCTTGAGTTGCTTGGCGACCGAGGTGAGGAACGCCTGCTGGCGGTGGGTGCGGTCGAGGTCGCCGTTATCGAGTTCGTGGCGCTGTCGCACGAACGACAGCGCGTTGGCGGCATCGAGATGCTGGGGTCCGGCCGGGAACACCGCGCCGGAGTAGTACTCGTCATTGACGGAGTGGTTGAGACACACATCGACGCCGCCGAGAATGTTGGCCAGGTCGTAGAAACCGACGAGGGAAACCTCGGCGAACCGGTTGATCGGTACTCCGGTCAGTGCCTTCACGGTCTGCACGATGGATTCGCGGCCGGCCTCTCGGCCCTGGCGTTCCAGTTCGACCTTGTCTTTGACGCCCTGGTTGGCGAGCTTCTGCTCGACTGTCACCTTCTTCAGCCCGTAGGCTTCCTTGATCTTGGCGTGGTCGTAGCCCGGGATCCCGGTGACCGCGACGTAGTCGTCGCGGGGAATGGAGAAGGCGGTGATCTTCTTCAGATCCTTCGGAATGTGTATCAGGATCAGCGAATTGGCGTTGTAGCCGCCCTCGCTGCCGTCACCGGCGTGCAACTGGTCCATGACGTCTTTGGGTAGATCGTTGCCATTGCGGTCTTTACGTGTGTCCAGTCCGATGAGCAGGATGTTCATATCGCCGTCGAGCGCGGCGGCGTCCTCGGAACTGATGGCCCCGGACCGAGCAAACCCGTCATCGACGGCGCGCTCGGTGTAGTAGGCGAATCCGGTGCCCGAGACGACGACCACAGCGGTGGCGGCCACTACCAGGCGCGCGGCGGTCCGTGCGACCCTGACCTGCCATGACGACGATTGCGCGGACCGGGGGCGGCGGTGAGGGCGCACCGGCACATACCGGTCGGTTGGGCCCTCGGCGGTTTCGAGCGCCTCCGCGAGCGGCGCCCGCCCAGCACCCGAGCCCACCGCCCGCGCACCGGCACCGCGGGTCACCGTTCCCGAGCCTTCCCGCCCGACGCGCGCACGCCCCGCGCCCGATCTCCCCCCATGCTCCGCACGAGAGTCACCGCGGTCTGCCGCGCGGTGCGAACTCCGGGTGCCCCCGGCGCGGGCGGACACCTCGCCAACCCCTTCGACAGGCCTTTCCGGTCGAGCATGACGACCACCAGACCGGGGAACCACGACCGGGATCGGTTCGGTTTCGTCACTCATCTCGCGTCAAGCCTCACATCACCGTGCCGCGCGGAACCCACCGGCACACTTCACCAGGTTGAACCATCCTGCACGACGTCTCCGACACGAGCACATCACACCCCGCACGGCACGACGGGTTGAAACGTGAAGTTCAGCGGCTGCGGAATCGATCCCGCAGCAGCCGTCTACTGTCGTGGTGGTCAGAAGTATGGGTCCGGTTGGGCGGCGGCTTCGACCGGATGCCCATCAAGCGATCGGCGCTCAACCCTGATCGGTCAGACCGTGAGAACCATGCGGTATCGAGCCCGTCCTTGTTCCATGGCGGCATATGCCTCGGCGGCTTGATCCAGTGGCCGTTCCTGGATTCGCGTGCGCACGCCGGATAGGACCGCGAATTGCATTGTTTCCTCGATATCGCGGGCAGTGCCGGAGGCGTGCCCGGTGACGCTGAGTCCGGTCGTGATCAGCTGCGTCGGGCTGATCGGCAGTGGCTCGGCGCTGATGCCGATGGCGATCAGCTCACCGCGCGGTAGCAGTCCACCGACCGTTTCGGCCATCGCCGTGGCGCTGCCCACGGCCCCCAGCACGACCGACGCACCGCCGAGTCTGCGCATCGCTTTACCGACGTCGCCTGCGGTCGAGTCGATGTAGTGGTGGGCGCCGAGCGCGTGGGCGTCCTCGGCCTTGTCCGCGCCGCGGGCGATCGCAATCGTCTCGAAGCCCATCGCGCGGGCGAACTGCACGCCGAGGTGGCCCAGGCCACCGATCCCCAGAATGGCGACGCGGTCGCCGGGCACCGCCCTGGTTTCGCGAAGCGCGTGGTAGGTGGTCACTCCGGCACAACCCATCGGCGCGGCCTCGGCCAGGGAGAGCTCATCAGGGATGCGGGCCAGCGCATTGGCCGGAACGGTCACCGACTCGGCGTATCCGCCGGGGTACTGCCAGCTGGGGACCTGAATGTTCCGGCAGTTGATGAAGTCGCCTTTCCGGCATGGGACGCACTTGCCGCAATGCCCACCGAACCAGCCCACTGCGACACGGTCTCCGACGGCGTAGTTGTCGACACCTGGACCGAGTTCGGCGATCGTGCCCGCGATCTCATGCCCCGGTGTCAGCGGCCACGACAAGTTCGGGAACGCGCCGCCGACGAACGCACGGTCGGTGCCGCAGATCCCGCAGGCGGAGACCGCGAGGCGCACGTGGTCGCGAGGCGGTGACGTGGTTTCGACATCGACCAGTTTCAACGCCGCACCGGCGGACTCCACGTGAACAGCCTGATGAGTAGACATCGGTATCCTCGCTTTCCCTGGGAAGCGGCGGCGTCGGCAACCTCACCGCAGCAGGATCGAGGCAGCCGCGCCCGGAATTCTCGAACGGTATCGGGCACCAGATGAAACAACAGTTATCTTTTGTTGCCTTCGGCAACCCCGGATGACATCGACGCTGTATCGCCTTCAACGACGGTGTCAGCGACACCCTGGTCACGCCCGTAGAACTAGCTGGTCGTGCGAGCCAGCAGACAGGTCGTCATCCATCCTGCGCGGCGTCGCACGCCCCAGTGCACAGGCACCGGTCCAAAACGATGCCGTGAGAATCATAAGCCGAGCGATACCGTCGACGGGTCGGTCTTGCATCAGGTGACAATCGTCGATGCCAGGGCTTGCATGAACGCGTGCATACCCGC
Organism: Nocardia sp. NPDC004604; assembly: GCF_040609795.1. Classification (NCBI taxonomy): domain Bacteria; kingdom Bacillati; phylum Actinomycetota; class Actinomycetes; order Mycobacteriales; family Nocardiaceae; genus Nocardia; species Nocardia sp. NPDC004604. The sequence continues at coordinate 15,921 of NZ_JBEXLC010000162.1, read as the reverse complement.
CAGCGTGTGTGCGGGCATCATGATGTCGCAGTACGGCAGGGCCGCCGCCATCGCACCGGTGGTCGGCTGGAATCGGGAGTCGCCGGCACGGGGATTGAGCCAGATGACCCGCCAAGCCCGGCGTCGGATCCGGGCCATCGCACGGGCGAGGATATCGGGCGCATCGCTATCCCAGCCGTCGGATGCGATGACGACGACGGCGCCGCGCACCGCGTTGCCGGACGGAGTTGCGAGCAACGTGCCGAGACATCGGCCGATATGCGTGCCGCCGTAGCGGTCGACCACCTTGTCGTTGGCCCGGGCCACCGCGACATCCGGGGAACGGTGTGCCAGCACCGAGGTCAGCCTGGTCAGCGAGGTGGAGAAGGCGAACACCTCGGGGTGATCGGGCGAACGGCGCTGCATTGCGGCGCGCATCAGGTGCAAGTAGATCGTCGAATACGGCTGCATCGAGCGGCTGACGTCGCAGATCATGACGATTCGGCGCGGGCGGCGGCGGGGACGGGTGCGGACCAGCACCGCCGACTCCCAGCCAGTGCGGCGGGAGTTGTTCATCGTGGCCCGGAAGTCGATCCGCTTACCGTGCGGATGGCTCGCGTAGCGCCTACTGCGGCGCTGCGGCCAGCGCGCCGACGCCTGCTCCAGCCAGGCACCGACCGTGCGCAGATCGCCCGGATCGAAGCGAGCGAACGGTTCCTGTGCGCGTGCCGCGAACCGGCTCGGCAGCACGTCGGGCAGCGCCACCCTCTGGTCGGTCGAGTGGTCGGCACCAATCGCTGATTGCAGTGTCGCCCAAGGGACTTCACCGCCCTGCCGAGACTGTCCCCGACCGCCCGGACCCGGCGCCGACGCGCGTTCGGTCGGCAGTCCATGGGTTCGGCTCGGCGGGTCCACACCCAGCACCGCGTCGGCGAACACCGCCGCGAAGACCGCGTCGAAGGCGCCGAGATCCTGCATGCGATCGACGAGCGTGAGTCGTGCAGCCCAGTAGAGTTCGGTGCGCGAGCGCGGCGCCATGCGACGCAGGGCCTGCACGAAGAGCGCGGGTCCGCTCGGCGCCACCGCGACGCCACCACGGCGCAGCCGCGCGACCACCGCGACAGCGAATGCCGCCAGATCGACGCCGCGCAGCAATACCGCTCGCGTCATCGCTTCCCGCGCATCTGCCTGCGTACCAGAATGATTCCGAGCACGGCCGCGAGTACAAACGCGATCGTGGGCGCATACTTCTTGATCATCGCGGGCCCGACGAGCTCGACGAGATCGAGCGGCTCGGGCTCGGTTTGCGCAACCGGTTGCGGCCGCGCTGCTCGGCTGTCCGGCCCGGCTGCCGCTGCTGCGGCGGCCGAATCGCCCGCTGCGAGTTTCGCTTCCAGAGATGCCACGAATTGACCGATCATCTTCTCCGACACCTGCTGCAACATCCCGCTGCCGAACTGGGCGAGCTTGCCGACGATCTTGAGGTCGGTGTCCACGGTGACGCGCGTCTGGTCGCCGTCCTCGCGCAATTGTGTGGTGATGGTCGCCGCCGCGTTTCCGGATCCGCGTGAATCCCGGCCGCTGCCGTTGATGACGGCGCGATGGTCGTGTTCGTCGCGCTCGACGAAATTCGCCTTCCCGGTGAATTCACTGGTCACCGGGCCGACTTTGACCTTCAGTTTGCCGAGGAAGTCCTCGCCCTCCCAGCCGACCATCTGCGCGCCGGGCATGAGCGGAACCACCTGTTCGAGATCGGTCAGTACGGCCCACGCCTGCTCGACGGGTGCGTGGACGGTGAACTCATTAGCGATCTTCATCGGAGTATCCCTCTCATCCGGTGGCCAGGCTCTGGGTGAATTCGACGAATGCCTCGCGGACGGTGGTGCGGTCGTCGGGTGTCTTCGCGAGTGCGCTCAGCGCCGCGACCGCCTCCGGCGCGGTGAGATCGGCGACGCCGAGCGTCACCAGCGCGGCAATCCAGTCGATGGTTTCGGCGACGCCGGGCGGCTTGTCGAGATCGAGATCGCGGGCGCGACCGACGAATTGGGTGGCATGCTCGATCAGCGCATCGGTTGCCCCAGGCACGGTGCGTCGCACGATCGCCACCGCACGGGCCGGTTCCGGGTAGTCGATCCAGTGGTAGAGGCAGCGCCGCCGCAGCGCGTCGTGCAGATCGCGACTGCGGTTCGAGGTCAATACCGCGAGCGGAGGGTGCTCGGCAACAAAGGTCCCGAGCTCGGGAACGGTCACCGTGGCCTCACCGAGAAATTCGAGCAGTAGGGCTTCGAATTCGTCATCGGCACGGTCGATTTCGTCGATCAACAGCACCGGGGGCGTCGGGCCGCGATATCGCACACAGCGCAGGATCGGGCGGTCGACCAGGTATGCCTCGGTGAACAGGTCGGCTTCGGTGAGGGCGGCGCCGCGCGCCTCGGCGAGGCGGATGCTGAGCAGCTGACGCTGGTAATTCCAGTCGTACAGCGATTCGCTCACGGTAAGGCCCTCGTAGCACTGCAGGCGGATCAGCGGTGCGCCGAGCACGGTGGCCAGAGTCTTCGCCGCCGTCGTCTTGCCCACGCCCGGTTCGCCTTCCAGCAGCAGTGGCCGCCCCAGCGTGGTGGCCAGATAGAAGGCGGCGGCGGTGCCGGTATCGAGCAGGTAGTCGTCGGCGTCGAAGCGTCGCACCACGTCCTCGATATCGTCGAACGGCGACATCATGGTGACGTCGCGGCGCGCAGGCGCTCGTAGTCGTCCCAGGTGTCCACGTCCAGGGGCATCGGTGCGTCGACGTCGAGTCGAGACACCGTGACGCGGCCCGACTCGATGATCTTCCATACGGCCTTGTCGCCGTGCAATCGGGCCAACTCGCCGAATACGCTGCGACTCAGCCAGAATGGATGCCCGATACCGTCGCGATAGCGGCAGACCGTGATCGCGGTGGAGATTCCCTCGGCGATCAGCCGGTCGACGGTCGCCGCCGACAGACCCGGTTGATCACCGAGCATCAGCACGACTCCAGCGGCCCGGGGATGCACCGCGCTCAGTGCCGAACGCAGCGACGACGAACAGCCCGAATCGAAGTCATCGGCCATGACAACCTCCACCCCGGTGAGATCGACCTCTTGGCGCACCGCCGCCGCCGCGCCGCCGAGCGTGACGATGATCTGATCGAAGGCGCACGATCGCACCACGTCGAGGGTGGCGCCGAGAACCGTTGTATTCCGGTACGGCAGTAGCTGTTTCGCAGTACCGAGACGCCGTGAGGTGCCCGCGGCGAGTACCACTCCGGTGACGACCCCGCTCGTCATGGGCCCGTCTTCGTCGCTGCGAAGGAATCGCGGCAGCCGGAACTGCAGAACCAGTAGTCGATATCGTCGACGGTCAGATGCGGTGTGTCCGGCCCGACCGCCACGGTCATGCCGCACACTGGATCGAGCGCCTCGACCGCGACATTCCCCGCGCGGGGCGTGACGGCCAAACCACCCTTGCGGACCGCCTGGATCACTTCCGCGACAATCGAGACGGCTATCTCCGCGGACGTCTTTGCGCCGATGGGCAAACCCACCGGGGTGTGCACGCGAGCCCGTTCGGCGTCGGTCAATTCGAGTTCGTCGAGGATCGACGCGCCCCGAATCCTGCTGGCCACCAAGCCGACATACCCCACACCCGCGGCGAGCGCGACGCGGATCATTTCGGCTTCCGGGCCACCATGACTGGCGATCACCACCGCCGTGGTATCGGCCAGCGCATCCAGCGAGTCGGCTTCGGCAGCACTGCGCTGCACCCCGAAGCCCACCAGTTCGCACGCGTCGGCCAGGGCGTCGGCGATGGGTGTCGCGCCGCAGATGCGCATCAGCGGCGCGGGGATCTGCGGCTCGAGGAATATCTCCAGCGCTCCGCCGGACAGACAGGGATTCACCACCACCGCCGCGCCGGGCGCTTCGGGAAAATGCAGATCGCCGTCGGGCAGCACGCGCAGCAGCACACTCTCGTGCGACTGCAGGGCACCCAGCGCCGCCTTGCGGACCGAGTTCTGGGCGCACTGGCCGCCGACGAATCCTTCGATCGTCCCGTCCTGCAACAGGATCGCCTCGTCCCCGGCGTGCGCCGAGGTCGGCTGCTGCGCGCGCACGACGGTCGCGTGCACGAACGGCGTCCGGGTGCGGACCAACTGCTGTGCACGCTCGGTCATCTTCATCGGTGATCCCATCGCTTGCACCCACTCAGATGGGCGGTGTGGCCCGGCCCTGCATCGCTTCCCACACCCGCGACGGTGTCAGCGGCATGTCTGCGTGCCGAACTCCGAACGGCGCCAACGCATCCACCACCGCATTGACCACCGCGGGCGGTGATCCGACCGTGGCCGATTCGCCGACGCCTTTCGCGCCGATCGGGTGGTGCGGCGACGGGGTGACCGTGTACCCGGTCTCGAAATGCGGAACCTCGAGCGCCGTCGGAATGAGGTAGTCCATCAGGGATCCGCCGAGGCAGTTGCCGTCCTCATCGAAGGCCATGATCTCCATCAGCGCCATGCCGATGCCGTCGGTGAGTCCGCCGTGTACCTGGCCCTCGATGATCATCGGATTGATCCGGGTGCCGCAGTCGTCGACAGCTAGGAAGCGCCGGACCTTTACCACGGCCGTCCCCGGGTCGATATCGACGACGCAGAAGTACGCACCATACGGGTAGGTGAGATTCTCCGGGTTGTAACAGATCTGCGCATCGAGTCCGCCCTCGATGCCCTCGGGCAGATCACCGGTACCGTGTGCGCGCATCGCGATCTGCTGGATCGTCACGGCCGCGGACGGATCGCCCTTGACGTGGAACGAGCCCTTCTCCCACTCGAGGTCGGCGACGGAGACCTCGAGCATGCCCGAGGCGATGATCCGCGCCTTATCGCGCACCTTCCGCGCCACCAGTGCGGCAGCGGCGCCCGAGACCGGTGTCGACCGGGTGCCGTAGGTGCCGAGGCCGAACGGAGTCTGATCGGTGTCGCCGTGCACGACGTCGATGTCGTCGGGTGGTATGCCGAGTTCCTCGGCGACGATCTGGGCGAACGTCGTCTCGTGCCCTTGCCCCTGGGTCTGAACCGATAGGCGCACAACGGCCTTGCCGGTCGGATGGACACGCAGCTCGCACCCGTCGGCCATCCCGAGTCCGAGGATATCCATATCCTTGCGCGGACCCGCGCCGACCGCCTCGGTGAAGAAGGACATCCCGATGCCCATCAACTCACCGCGGGCGCGCTTGTCCTGCTGTTCTTTTCGCAAGGCGTCGTAGCCGATCATATCCATCGCCAGGCGCATGGTCTTCTCGTAGTCGCCGGAGTCGTAGACCCAACCGGTCTTGCTCCGGTAAGGGAACTGTTCGGGGCGAAGGAGATTCCGCAGCCGTAGCTCGGCCGGATCCATCTTCAGTTCGTAGGCGAGGCAATCCACCAATCGCTCGACGAAGTACACGGCCTCGGTGATCCGGAACGAGCACGCGTAGGCAACGCCGCCGGGGGCCTTGTTCGTATAGACCGCGGTCATCTTGCAGTAGGCGGCCTCGATGTCATAGCTACCGGTGAAGACGCCGAAGAAGCCGGCCGGATACTTCAACGGCGCGGCCTGGCCGTTGAAGGCGCCGTGATCGGCGAGCACGGTCGACCGAATGGCGAGGATCTTGCCGTCGGCGTCGGCGGCGATCTCGCCCACCATGATGTAGTCACGGGCGAACCCGGTGCTGGTGAGATTCTCGCTGCGATCCTCCATCCACTTCACCGGTTTCCCCAGCAACAGCGACCCGACGATGGCGCAGACGTATCCCGGATAGATGGGCACCTTGTTGCCGAACCCGCCGCCGATATCGGGTGAGATCACCCGGATCTTGTGCTCGGGCAGCCCTGCCACCAACGCGTAGAGCGTGCGGTGGGCATGCGGCGCCTGGCTCGTCGACCACAGCGTGAGCTTTCCCGTCACAGGGTCGAGATCTGCGACGGCGCCACAGGTCTCCATCGGGGCGGGATGCACTCGCGGATAGACCATCTCCTGCTTGACGACGACGTCGGCGCGCGCGAACACCGCCTCGGTCGCGGCGGCATCGCCGGTCTCCCAGTCGAAGCACCGGTTGTCCCGCTTGCCCTCGAGATCATCGCGGATCACCGGCATATCGGGCGCCAGTGCGGTCCGGGCGTCGATCACCGGATCGAGCATCTCGTACTCGACATTGATCAGCTCCAACGCATCACGCGCGGAGTAGCGATCCTCGGCGACGACGAAGGCCACCTCCTGGCCCTGGAACCGGACCTTGTCCGTCGCCAGCACCGCCTGCACATCGTTGGACAGCGTCGGCATCCAGGCCAGTCCCTTCGCCGCGAGGTCCGCACCGGTGACGACCGCCTTGACCTTCGGATGTGCCTGTGCCGCGGAGATATCGACGCTCACGATCCGTGCGTGCGCGAACGGGGAACGCAGTATCGCCATATGCAGCATGCCGGGCAGCTGGACATCGTCGACGTAGTTGCCGCGTCCGCGAATGAACCGCGGATCCTCTTTGCGGAGCATCCTGCCGTGACCGCACGGCTTGTGGTCGTTGTCGACTCGGTCTTCGGGCCGGGACTCGACGGTGGTCATGACGTGCTCCCCACCGGCGTCGGTGTGGCGGCGGGTTCGGGCTCCACAGCTTCGCCTCGTTGCTTGGCCGCGGCCCACTGAATCGACCGCACGATGGTGGTATATCCGGTGCAGCGGCAGATCTGGCCCGAGATCGCCTCCCGGATGGTCTGCTCGTCGGGATTCGGGTTGCGGTCGAGCAGGGCGCGGGCGGTGATCAGCATTCCTGGCGTGCAGAATCCGCACTGCAACCCGTGACACTGCATGAAGCCCTCCTGCACGGGATCGAGTTGGCCGTCCACCTCGAGCCCCTCGACGGTGCGCACCGAACGACCACCGGCCATCACGGCCAGCATCGTGCACGACTTCACCGGTTCGCCGTCGACCTCCACCACACACGTGCCGCAGTTGCTGGTGTCACAGCCCCAATGGGTTCCGGTGAGCCGCAACTGATCTCGCAGGAAGTGCACGAGCAGGGTGCGTGGTTCGACCTCCGCGGTCACCGGCTCGCCGTTGACGGTCATGGTTACCTGCATGGCTAATTCCCTTCCAGCGCAGATTCGTTGAGTACGCGCTCGACCGCGGTGCGCAGCGCGCGAATCGTCAGTTCGGACGCGAGATGGCGCTTGTAGTCCGCGCTGCCGCGCGCATCGGAGACAGGTGAGCACGCTGCGCTCGCCCGGCGGCCCGCCTCGGCGAAAACGTCTTCGGTGGGCGGCTCACCGATGAGTGCGTCCACCGCGGCGGCGAGCGCCGCCGGATCGGGGTTGACCGCCGTCAGACCGATCCGCGCGGCCGCTAACGCCTCGCCGTGCAGAGTCACGGTCGCGCCTGACGCCGCGATCGCCCAGTCGCCGACCCGGCGCTCCACCTTCACATAGGCACTCGAGGTCCGATGCCGCAGGGGAATTCGGATCTCGATCAGAAGTTCGTTGTGCGACATCGCGGTTTCGTACGGACCGACCAGGAACTGGTCCATCGCGATCTCCCGGTCGCCGGTCGGTCCACGCACCAGGCAGGTAGCGCCGAGCACCGTGCAGACCGTGCAGAGATCTTCGGCGGGATCGGCCTGGCACAGCGAGCCGCCGATGGTGCCGCGGTTGCGCACGACCGGATCGGCGATCACGCGCTCGGCGTCACGGAAGATCGGGCACACCGCGGCGAGATCGTCGGACTCGAGCAAATGCCGATGCCGGACCATCGCACCGATGCGAACCAGGGTCGGATCGGTGACGATGTATCCCAGTTCGGCAGCCAGGTCGTTGATGTCGATGAGATATTCCGGATTGGCCAGACGCAGCTTCATCATCGGTAGCAGGCTGTGCCCACCCGCGACGATGCGCGCCTCCTCGCCGAGCCGGTCCAGTAGTCCGATGGCGTGATCCACGCCAGTTGCGCGCTCATATTCGAATGGCCCAGGAACTTGCATGTGATCTACCTCACATCAATGGGAAGAAGCTCAGCCTCTGCTCCGCTGATGCGATCGTCAAGACCGAATTAAGCAATCACTTAACTGGCTGTTTGCGCCTTGTGGTGGATGCGGCCGCCGGTCCGGGTCAGCGAGTGGCCGTGCCCGCCCCAGCGTCGCGCGATGATCTCGGCCGCGATGGACACCGCCGTCTCTTCGGGTGTCCGGCCGCCCAGATCCAGCCCTATCGGGCTGGCCAGCCGGGCGAGTTGTTCGTCGGTGAGGCCCGCCTGTCGCAGCCGGGTCAGGCGCTCATCGTGCGTACGGCGCGACCCCATGGCGCCGACATAGCCGATCTCCGGCGCGCGCAGGGCCACCTCCAGCAGCGGAACGTCGAACTTGGGATCGTGGGTCAGCACGCAGACGACGGTCTGCGAATCGATCGCGTCCGCCGCAATCTGCGCGGCCAGGTAGCGGTGCGGCCAGTCGACGACGACCTCGTCGGCCGTCGGGAACCGGGCGGAGGTCGCAAAGACCGGCCGCGCGTCGCACACCGTCACCCGGTACCCGAGGAACGATCCCTGCTGTGCGACGGCGGCGGCGAAATCGATCGCCCCGAACACCAGCATCCGCGGCTGCCGGGCATAGCTGGCGACGAAAACCGCCATACCCTCGCCGCGACGCTGCCCGTCCGGTCCGTAGGACAGCACCTCGCTGCGGCCCGCCGCGAGCAGCCCGCGGGCGTCATCGATCACCGCATCGTCGGCCCGCGCCGACCCCAAGGTGCCGTGCGCGGTGCCGGGCCGGATCAGCAGCCGTCGCCCTACCCAGTCGGCGTCGGAGTGCTCGATGACGGTCGCAATCGCGACCGGCCGGTCGGCGGCAATGTCCGCGGCGACCTCGCCGAGTTCCGGAAACGTTTCCCGCGAGATCGCCTCGACGAAGATGTCGATGATGCCACCGCAGGTGAGGCCGACGGCGAATGCGTCGTCGTCGGAGAAGCCGAACCGCTCCAGCACCGGGCGACCGCTCCGGATGACGTCGGCGGCGAGTTCGTAGACCGCGCCTTCGACGCAGCCACCGGAAACCGAACCGCCGACCGTCCCATCAGGGGCGACGACCATGGCCGCGCCAGGCGGTCGCGGCGCCGAGCGGAAGGTCCGCACGACCGTCGCGACTCCAGCCGTACCCCCGGTGTTCCAGGTTGTCATCAGATCCGTGAGCACGTCCTGCATGGCGCGTCCTCTGGGCGCGATGCGGCTGTGGGCGCCGCATCCACCTCCAAACTAGACTCGGATTGTGACGCCCGCCCAGCTTCGGGCCTACTCGACCGTGGTGCGGCTCGGCTCCGTCCATGCGGCGGCCAGAGAGCTGGGGATGTCCGACGCCGGGGTCTCGACGCATATCGCCCAGCTGCGTAAAGAGCTCGACGACCCGCTGTTCACCCGCACGGCGGCCGGTCTGGCCTTCACGCCAGGTGGGTTGCGCCTGGCCAGCCGGGCGATCGAGATTCTCGGACTGCAGCGCCAGACCGCCATCGAGGTGAGCGAGGCGGCGCACGGCCGACGGCTGCTGCGCATCGCGGCATCGAGCGGGTTCGCCGAACATGCCGCGCCCGGCCTCATCGACCTGTTCGCGGCGCGGGCGAAGGATCTGTCGGTCGAGCTGAGCGTTCATCCCACCAGCCAGTTCCGCAGCCTGATCGAGACCCGTGCGGTGGATATCGCGCTGGGCCCCGGGCAGAACGACACCGACACGACCATCACCACCCGGCCGTTCCTGAAGTATCAGATCATTTCGGTCGCCCGCCCCGACAGCCCGCTGGCGGACACCGCACCGCATCCGGCGCTGCTGCGGGAGCAGCAGTGGATGCTGGGCCCCGGCGCCGGCAGTGTCGACGGACATATCGCAACGATGCTGCGCGAGTTGGCCATTCCCGAATCACATCAGCGGATCTTCCAGAGCGACGCTGCCGCCCTGGAAGAGGTCCGCCGGGTCGGGGGCATCACCCTGACGATCGGCTTCGCCGTCGCCTCCGACCTCGCGGCCGGTCGGTTGAGCCACATCAGGGGAGCGGGCCTGCAGGTATCCGATGAGTGGTGCGCGACCACCCTGCCACCCGACACCCGCCAGCCCGCGGTGTCGGAACTGCTGCGCTTCATCACTACCCCGCGGTGCATCCAGGCGATGATCCGTGGATCCGGAGTCGGCGTCACTCGGTTCCGCCCGAAGGTGCATGTGACGCTGTGGAGTTGAACGCGGGCACCGCGCGGCGCATCGGCCGGGAACCACACCGAGGAACTCACCGCGGTGTGTTCCGAAGTACGTACCGGGCCCAACGGAGTCCATCGACGAACTGACCGCTATCCGTGCCCAGGTTGGGAGGAGTCCATGTTCGACCTCGAGGAAGCGATCAGGGAGCGCCATTCGACGCGGATGTTCCTACCTGATCGACCGGTGCCGAGAAGTTTGGTGGATGAAGCGCTCACCCTTGCTGTGCGTGCGCCGTCGAACTCCAATATCCAGCCGTGGCAGATGGTATTCGCCTCGGGAGCTGTCCGCGACCGTCTCGTGGCCGCCCTACTGCACGAGGCTCGCAGTCGGCCGCCCAAAATCCCGCCCCTGCCCCATGCTTTCGCGCACGTGCGCCGGGAACTGGGCGCCCAGGTCTATGGGTCGATGGGCATCGCTCGTAAAGACACCGAGGCCAGACGGGAGGCTGTGCTGCGCAACTGGGAGTTCTTCCGCGCACCATTGGCGGGCATCGTCTGCATGCACCGCGACCTCGGCAGGGTCGATGCTCTCGGCGTAGGGATGTTTCTGCAAACTTTGCTGCTGGCCCTGACGGCGCGCGGCCTGGGAACGTGCGTTCAGGTCTCGATCGCGGGGTATCCCGAGATCGTCCATGCACAGCTCGCCATCCCATCGGAGCTTTCGGTGCTGTGTGGGCTGGCGGTCGGCTACCCCGACCCGTCCTTCCCCGCAAACGGTCTCCACATCGGCCGCCGCGCCATCGGCGAGAATGTGGTATTCCACGACGCCTGATCGACGGGCGCAGCTCGGTGCCACGCATGCCGGGATCGCGCGGCAGGATCCCTATCTGGAAAGGCTCAGTGGGATGTCGTGGGTCCCACCGGATGCAATGACCAAGGCACCACCTCGAGTGGGACTGACGCGGCGGATCTGTCCATCCGGCTCGTCTTGGATCCGGTTGTGAAGTCGGGATCGGTCCCGATGATGACGCGGCCTTCGCTATTGACCAGCACAACCCGCTGGTCGAACGTCTGGAATCGCGGTAGCAAGACCTCCTCGATCGCGGCAACCGGCACATCGGCACCGGCGATTCCGAGGAAAGTTCCCGACGTGATCGTCACCGGTATCGCGAATGTGCACACGTACTCGTCGGTGCACGCGTAATCGAGGTGGGGCCCCTGCACCCATCGCCGACCCTGGTCGCGGGGAACCGTGAACCAGTCCATTTTGGTGTAGTCGTAGAAGTATTCACTATCGGGATTCATTTCCAGGTTCAGCCGGTGCCCGTCCGGAAGCCACCAATCCAGGTGTCGAGGGCGATCGGCGAGAACGCCGTCGGCCATCACGACGCCTGCGCCGTTGAATAGTCTTCCGCGCCGCTCCAGCTCGCCGAGAATGGTCTCGCGCAGCGATGCCAGATCAGTCGACCGAGGAGCGAAGGGCGGCTTCTCGGTGAGACCATCCCAGAGGCTTGTCAGCGCGGTCCCGATGGTTTTCAGCGACACGTAGACCTCGTCGGCCAGTTTTGTGACGGAATCAGCGAGCGACTCGATGGTCGCCCGGACCGGAATGTTATCGATATCCCTCATCAATCACTGAGCTCCAAGCGTAAGGCGACGAGGCGGCGGATACGTGATTCCGCCTGCGATTCTGCCAGTTCTCTCGCCCGAGCATCGTCTTCTCGTTCGATCGCGTCCACCAGATCACAATGGACGGTCGCCTCGGCTGCTGGATCCAGTTCCAGCCGCGGCAGCCAGAGCAGAGCGGAGAGTTCGGCCTGCAGACCGACCTCGGCGCGGGTCAGCCGGGTGGACTGCGCGCACACCGCCATCTCGATATGAAAGCGGCTGTCGGCCCGGCGTGCCGAGACAAGATCGGTGCTGCCCTTCAGCCGGTCGGCCAGGGCACGGAGCCGGGCTATATCAGCCTGCAACCCGCGGCGCGCGGCAAACACCGCGACCGCTCCGGCAACGGCGAAGTGCTCGTCCCCCAGATCGCGCAGTTCCTGGATGCTCATCTGTTGCAACCGTGCCAGCGAGGTGCTCTCGAAGACCTCCGCCGAAGCGCTGATGAAGCTGCCGCCGCCGCGCCCGCGCTTGGTGTGGACGATGCCCTGCTGCCGAAGTACGACCAGCGCCTCCCGCAAAGTCATGGTCGATACACCCAACTGGTTGGCGAGATCGACCTCGCTCGGCAACTGCTGGCCGTCGACCATCACCCCGAGGCTGATCGCCGCAGACAGCCGCTGCACCACGGCCTCGGTTTTCGGACCGCCACCCTCGAGCGGTGACAGCACGGCACCGAGTGCGGTCAATCCGACCCTCTTCTGCTGGGACAACACGACTCCTCGGGTGGCGGGGACGTAACACAATTCTAGCCAACTAACACTTGAAATATGAACTATAAAGTTAGATGTACGCTGGCCGTACCCCGCACCCGGGGTCACCCTGGCCGCATCGGCCGGGGCGGTGGATGCAGCCAGCGCTGACCGCACCACCACGAGCACGGAATACCCCGCACAGCCGCCGTACATCCACTTCGACGCCCACTCGCCGAACCGTCAGCCGACGAGGCGCGACCTGGCTGGACTCGAACCGTAACCCGATCCTTACGGTGACCGCTTGAACTATGACCTCTAATATCTTATGTTAAAAGCCATGTGAATTGCCCCACCCGACACCTTGACGCGCCGACGTCACGATCGAAGCAGGAATTCCCCTATGTCCGAGAATCCGACCCCGCCTTCGGAGCACCTCCAGTGGTGCACCCGTGGCCGTGCTGAGTCGCCAGCCGAGATGGCGGCACATAGCCAACTGCGGCCGGTTCATAGCGGTCGCCAAATGTACGAGGGGAGCCGACGGCGGAAGGGTATCGAAGATGGATGAGGATCTTCGCCGAACAGAGGTCGACGGATTCTGTGTGACGTGGCGCTTGGTTCAGCATCATCTGATCGCAATTATCGCCGTGGACAATGCATCCAACGCTTCGCCGGTCGCTTCCTTCTGCCCGAGCAACTACCCGGATCTCGCGCGGGCGCGAGAACTCTTTCCGGAGCTGGCGAAGCTATGGGATGCGGTCCGCCGCGAATTCTGGACGAAACTCATTCCGCCGCTGCCGCTATCGGCCAGAAAGCAGGTATTGGCATAACGTCGCCGAGGGCGGACTGTCCGTAGGCGGAGTTGGACGGCCCGAACAGATCTGCCTTGTCGGATCGTGCATCTGCAGCGACGACATCTGTCACCGACCGAGTCGATGAACTTGCGGATCCCGGTTTCGGCGAATTGGGACGTTCTCCACTGAGCGGGAGGGCAGGGTCTTCATCGGATCCGGGACGACTCTCCCCTCCCTCGTCACGTTGCAGCAAATTCCGGGCTTGCCGATATGGCCGACGAGGTGGTGGGCTATTCGGAAGCGCCATAACACTCACGTCCCCGATTCCGCTCGCCGTTCGGTCGAGAAGGAAGGCGGTTCACCAGGCAATCGCGTGGAGTAGCCAGCCAGATCTCAGCGCCGAGATTTCGAGGGAGCAGCATATGGACGACGAGACCGAACGCACGCCGCAGCTCACGGCGTTCCCACGCATCGACGACTACGGCTTCATCTCCGACTGCGAGGTCACCGCGCTTATCGCCCCCAGCGGAGCCATCGAGTGGATGTGTCTGCCCCGCATGGACTCCCCCAGTGTTTTCGCAGCGATACTCGATCGTTCCGCCGGTTCGTTTCGGTTCGCCCCAGCCGACTTGATGGTGCCAACCGATCGCCGCTACGTCCCCGGCACGATGGTCATGGAGACGAGTTGGCGCAGTGGCGAAGGGTGGGCGACGGTTCGCGATGTGCTGCTGGTCGGGCCGTGGCGGCACCAGGTACCCGGCCGTAGCGCTCATCGTCGAACCCCCACCGACTACGACGCCCAGCACATTCTGCTGCGGACGGTGCGCTGTGAGACCGGACAGATCCAGTTCGGGCTCGACTGCCAGCCGTCCTTCGACTACGGCAGACATCTTGCCCGCTGGGAGTACCTCGACAGTTACCATCTCGCGCAGGCCAGTGCCGACGGGATCGATCTGCAGCTGACGCTCAGCACCGATATGCGCTTGGGACTGGAGGGTACACACGCGCTTGCGCGCACCCTGCTGAAGGCGGGTGACACACGCTTTTGCGCGCTCGCCTGGGGCAGTCGCGACGCGCCCCGCGCCATCGACGAGGCCGATGAACGGCTGCTGCAGACAATCCACCACTGGCGGCACTGGCTGGCCGGGGGGCGGTTTCCGGACCATCCGTGGGCCGCCCAGCTCACCCGCAGCGCGCTGACCCTCAAGGGGCTGACCTTCGCACCCACCGGCGCCATCAGCGCCGCGGCAACCACCTCATTACCCGAAACCCCAGGCGGACAACGCAATTGGGACTATCGCTACTCGTGGATGCGCGACTCCGCCTTCGCGCTGTGGGGCCTGTACACGCTGGGCTTCAGCTGGGAGGCGAACGACTTCTTCTCCTACATCATGAACTTGACCGAAAACGTCCGGGACATGCAGATCGTCTACGGCATCGGCGGCGAAAGCGACCTCACCGAGCAGATCCTCACCCACCTGCGCGGCTACGAAAATGCCGGACCCGTGCGCGTCGGCAACGACGCGTACCGGCAACGCCAGCACGATGTGTGGGGCGCTGCGCTGGACGCGGTCTATCTCTACGCGCGCAACCAAGACCAAATCGACGCGCGAGCCTGGCCGGTGCTGGGCCGGGCGGTCAAAAGCGCCCTCACCTACTGGCGCAAGCCCGATCATGGCATCTGGGAAGTACGCGGGGAGCCCCAACACTTCACCTCCAGCAAAGTGATGTGTTGGGTTGCCGCCGATCGCGGTGCCCGGCTGGCCCGCATCCACCAGGACTTCGAACGCGCGCATCGCTGGCAAGAGGCCGCAGACGAAATCCATGCCGACATATGCGCTCATGCGGTCGACTCCCGGCAGGTGTTCACCCAGTACTACGGCAGCACGGCGCTGGATGCTTCGACCCTGCTCATCCCGCTGGTTCGTTTCCTGCCCCCCGACGACGACCGGGTACGCAATACCGTGTTTGCCATCGCCGACGAATTGACCGACGACGACCTCGTATTGCGCTACCGCGTCAGC
The DNA here is from genome assembly GCF_040609795.1 of Nocardia sp. NPDC004604. NCBI lineage: Bacteria > Bacillati > Actinomycetota > Actinomycetes > Mycobacteriales > Nocardiaceae > Nocardia > Nocardia sp. NPDC004604. The sequence continues at coordinate 553 of NZ_JBEXLC010000162.1, read as the reverse complement.
GAAACCGACGATGGCTGCACAGGGGAAGAAGGCGCCTTCACGATCTGCTCGTTCTGGCTGGTCTCGGCGCTGTCGGAGATCGGCGAAAAGAAGCGAGCCAGACAGCTGTGCGAGAAACTGCTCGCCTACGCCAGCCCCCTCGGCCTCTACGCCGAGGAGATCGACCCCCGAAGCGGGCGACACTGGGGCAACTTCCCCCAGGCGTTCACCCACCTCGCGCTGATCAACGCCGTAATGCACGTCATCCAGGACGAACAGACCACACTGCGGCAGGCACTCGGCGGGGAATCCATCGCCCCACGACTGGACGATGCGTCGATCACACTGGGATACATGCACCGCTGACCGCGACGGTTCAGCCGTTTGCCGCCAATTCGGCTGCCGTGTGCGCGATTTCGTCCGCCTCCTCCTGCCCGCGCAACATGAGACCACCTCGGCCGACCAGTCCCAGCTCGACTGACCCCGCAACGGCGGCGGCGCCCGAACATACCGCGGGCTCGGCGATCGGTGCTCCACGAGGATGGCGGGCGGTGGTGCGGCCGATCGGACCGCC
>NZ_JBEXLC010000161.1:0-19672 GCF_040609795.1 Nocardia sp. NPDC004604 | reverse complement strand
ATCCTCTTCTGAGACCGGCCCGTAGAGGACTGCGACGCGCACGCTCTTCAGATTCGCGGGGACGTTGATCATGTCCGGCTCCTTCGGGATGACTGGGGTGATCTCTGGAACACAGGTCCGAGGGGCGGCGGTTTGAGACCAACCCGCGGCCAATCGTGTGCGATATGATCGAATACGTTGTGTAGGTGGATGATTCGGCCGAGTGGGTGCTCGCGATTCTGGGGCCAGACTCTTCGGACGCGATCACCGTTCCCCGCTGGATCGCGGCACAATCCCAGCCGGAGTCACCAGATCGCACGCCGATGCGACCGCTTTCGCGTGTCCGCCGAAGTGGGCAAGGTCGGGGGTTAGGATGGCGGAAGCTCCTGCCTTGCATACGGTTTCAACTACCAGTGTCGTCGGCATGTAGGTGTCGGTACCGATGGTGAGCAGTCCGGCCAGCTCGTAGCCTTGGCGCTGTGCCAGATGTCTGATTACCTGCTCGTACCGTTGCCGATCCGATCCGGCGATTTCGAGCAGCAGCAGACCGATTGCTATGGGTTGCATGGGGTTTTCCTTCGCTCTCGCTTCCGGTTCGTACCCGGTCACGACGTTTCGGTGTCGACAACGCTGATAGGCGTGATCGTGAGTGCGTCAGCTTTGTCCAGGTCCGCGTCCGAGTCGGATATCCACCCGTCCTCGTCAACCCGCATCATCGAGCCGTCCGCGCGCTGAAATATCGGACGGCTATCCACGGGGGCACGGTCGAGTTTCTTGTGAGTGTCCTCATGGAAGGCAGCGAGCAGCGCCCGCACCGATGGAGCGATATCCGTTCGTGTGGAATGCAATTCGGTCATCTGCTAGCCGCCTACGCCCGGCGGCGGGGGATCCGCAGTATTGAATAAGGCGGCCCAGTAGTCCTCGCGTACCGCGTCCCACAGGTCGCCATGCTCGGAAAGCAGCTCGCGAGCGTCGACCAAATCCGGGTATGTGTCGAACATGATCGTGCCGGGCTGCACGTCGGGCAGCTTGATCAGTGATGGCAGGCGGTAGGCGGTGAATGCCTCGGTGGTGAGCTGCACGCGCAGTATGCGGGCGGCGCGGTCGACGAGCTGCCACACCGCGACCTTCCCTGGTATCGCGTTGGTGTGCAACGCATTTCGCTTCACCGCGCCTCCTCGGGCCGTTCAGCATCCGTCCACTCGTGGGCGTTCAGGGCTTCGAGGTAACGCCTCATCAGTTCGGTCGGCACATCGCAGTAGACCGAGCATTGCGGCCCGACGAATGCGGACCGTTTCGGCAGTTCGCTGACGCTCATCGGACGGCCCTCGCGGCGGCCACGATCTGCCCGGAATCAGCCAGTGTCCAGAACGCGGCGTTTTTCGCCGAGCAGATGTCGGTGCGGCAATCGCGGTGCCGCCGCATCTCGGCGTGCGCCTGCTCTGGCGTGTACGGCTCGGGCGGTGCGCGATGCGACGGCTCGAGCTCCCATAAATCGGTTCTCAGGGCGCCCTCGGCGGTGACGCGATCGAGGATATCGACGCTCGACACCGCGCCGTCCGGAATGGTGTCGTCGCGGTCGATCAGATAGGGCAGCCAGTATCCGATGCCGCACCACAGGGCAAGTATCGCGGCGGCCGTGACGATCGGGGCGATTGTTCCTACAGGCATGGGTGGCATCCCTCAGTGCGTGTTCCAATGTTGGTGGGCACCCAGCACCGGGTGACACGAACTCCATTCGGTTGTCGAAGGGGGGCGTGTAGCTCGGCATCGGCTGCTACCCAAAAGATTCGGTGGGACCGCCGGTGTTGCACTAGCGTTGCAGTGTTGGCGATATTGCAACGCTGGTAGAGGGCTCATGGGCAGGTGGGTCATGGAGCAATGGCGTCCATTCGGCGACGAATTGCGCAAACTTCGTGGCCATGAGTCGCTGCGAAGTCTTGCTCGCCGGATCGGCTACAACGCGGGGGACCTGTCGCGGTTTGAACGAGGAATTCGCAAGCCGCCAGCGGATATCGTCCGGCTGCTCGACCGGGAACTGTCCGCATCCGGGCGTCTGATCGAGATCGCCGCGGTGGCGATGTTCGATCTCGACAACGGAGGTGTCGACGGGCACGATGAGTCGTGTCGTGACGATCCCTACGAGAACGGAGAAGGCGAGTTCATGCCGATCTCCAGGCGCAGTTTCATCGCGGCGGTCGGCATGGAAGCGGCAATCGGCACGAGTTTCAACTCGCGAATCGCGTTGAACCGCAACTCTTCCGTCGATTACCTTGACCACTTTCGTCAACTCAAACGTGTCCTCGTCGACCAGGACAGCCTGCTGGGGCCGACCACCGTGATCCCGATCGTGCAACAACAGATCCAGGTCATCGGCCAGTTGCGCAGATTGAACGGCACGGACACCACCGGGTTGCTCGAGATGCAAACCAGCTACGCAGAGTTCGCGGGCTGGCTTCACCAGGACTCAGGGGACTTCACTGCCGCCGAGTATTGGACAGACCGAGCATTCCAGTGGTCCATGGCATCCGGCGACGACGCCATGTCCTCCTACATCCTCAACCGGAAAGCACACCTGTCCGGCGACGAAGGCGATGGCGGCGAAACGGTCGCGCTCGCAGCCGCCGCGATACGCACCGCCCCCGGCGATACACCTATCGCAGCCCTCGCCAATATGCGTGCCGCGCATGGTCACGCGCTGCTCGGCGACCATAACGCGACAGAAAACGCCTACAACATGGCGTTGGAATCTGTCGACAGCCCCGACATGGACCCGGACCTCCCATGGGCGGGATGGTTCGACCACTCCTACATCAACGTCCACCGGGCGCGAAGCCTGTCGGCGTTGGGCGACTACCGCACTGCGGCAGAGCAATTCACGCATGTGCTCGACACGCTGCCTCCTCATTACGCCAGAGACAGGTCCGTCTATCTGGTACGCGCAGCGATGGCACACGTAGGCAATGACGACGTCGAACACGCCGCGAGCCTGGGTATGGAAGCGATCTCCGCCGGAAGTGGCTCGGGCTCGGGACGACTTGCGAAGGAACTGGAACTGCTGGATCGGGCGTTCAATCCATGGCAGAGCCAAGCCGCCGTCGTCGAGTTTCGGGACGCCCGTCGAGAACTCCTGGTCTAACTCCTAGGCGAGTTGCAGGTCAAGCCGAAAGCCGCTGTCCGTGGACTCTGCCTCCTGTCCGCGAGATGTCTGCACCCGCACCGTTACCTGGTAGGCATATTTCGGGTTTGCGGGGCTGAAATTGCAGTACAGGCCCTTCACTGACGCGTAACCACCCTCGCTCGTCGCCTCTGCGACCGAGCAGGGTGACACTTCCACGGTCGTGATAAACGCGACGTCATAACTACCTGAGCCGAAGGGCTGAACCCGGATATCAGCCACGTGTTCCTGCGCGTATGTCGTTTCAACGACAGACCCGTCAGCAGCCACTGTGACAGACACATTCACGTACTCATCGGGCATAACTACCAGGATAGGGATGGGCCTCGTGCTGAGACGCCTGTCGGGTGGATATCGAATTGGTCCTTGTTGCCCACCCATATCCGATGCCGCCCCGGTTGATGGCGGCTGTCGTGCTGGGGATCGGTCAGTCTCGGTGTTATCCGATTCTGCGTGCTTGCAACGGTGCGCGCTGGATGCGATCGACCACACAACGAGTTGTGGTCGCTGACCGCCGCTCCTTCGGATCGGATGTCTTCGATCCTGGGAGCGGACGCGGCCGCCGTTCAGAGACGCTTCATCCATCGGACGGGACTTCCTGGTACCAGCAGGACCACCCTCGGCCCGCGAACCCGTGGCAATACTGGAGGGATGGACGATCTCTCCGACTTCCTGCGCACGCGGCGATCCCGGGTGGATCCGGGGTCGGTCGGCATTGCCACCGATTCGCGCCGTCGAGTCGCGGGACTGCGCCGGGAGGAGGTCGCGCACCTGTCCGGAGTGAGCGTCGACTATTACGTGCGTTTGGAGCAGGGGCGGGCCCGGCAGCCGTCGGCGCAGGTGCTCGATGCGTTGGCCAGGGTGCTCGGCCTCGACGAGGTGGAGCGCGAGCACCTGCACCGACTGGCACGCCGCCCACAACGCCCGGCGAAGTCGGCACCGAATGTCCGCATCCGCCCCGAGTTGCTGCGGGTGCTCGATCTCATTCCCGACGCGCCCGCGTTCATCGTCGATCACCGCCTCGACGTGGTGGCGGGCAACCGGCTCGCGGAACTGTTGTACGGGCGCAGTCCGATGAAGGGTCTGAATATCGCCCGGCACATCTTCCTGGACGACCCGGACGACGAGGGCCGCTCACTCTATGCCGAATGGGAAGTCTGCACCCGCGATACCGTCGGCCACCTGCGTCTGGCCGCGGGCAAGTATCCGGACGATCCGAAACTGTCGGCCCTGATCGGTGAACTGGCCGTGCACAGCGACCGCTTCCGCAAACTGTGGGCCCGCGCCGATGTCCGCTCCCGGACGCACGGCCGAAAAGCCTTCGCCCACCCTCTGGTCGGCACCTTGGACCTACACCAGGAAAACTTCGCTCTCCCTGAGGAAACCGGCACCGAACTCGTTGTCCTGTCCGCCGAATCCGGCACCGAATCCCACGACAATTTGCGCCTGCTGGCCAGCCTCGGTGCTACGGATGCCCGGACTCTCGATCGGTCACCGAATCGCGATATGACACAACCCTAGCGGGCGTCACGATGGTGTAATACGGTGAACCGGGGACCGAAGGAGAACGGGGCCGCTGATGACCATTCACCGTGACGCACTCGAACAGGACATTGTCACCGATTTCAGTTCCCGCATGAGCTATGGCGCCTACCTGGACCTCGATACGTTGCTCAGTGCGCAGCATCCGGTCAGTCGACCGGAGCATCATGATGAATTGCTGTTCATCATCCAACATCAGACCACTGAACTGTGGTTGAAGCTGGTGCTGCATGAAATACGGGCCGCGCGAACGGCTTTCGATTGCGATGACATCGGGGTCGCGCTGAAATGTATTGCGCGGGTGAAGCACATCCAGAAAACGCTGACCGAGCAGTGGTCGGTGCTCGCGACACTGACGCCCACCGAGTACGCGCAGTTTCGCCACTTCCTGGGAAACTCATCTGGCTTCCAGTCCTATCAGTACCGCGCCATCGAGTTCATCCTCGGCAATAAGAACGCGGCGGTACTTCGGGTCTTCGAATCCGATGCGGCGGCATACGATCAGCTGGCCGCGCTCTTGCGGGAACCGACCATCTACGACGCCTTCTGGCACCACCTCGCCCGCACCGGGCTCGACGTGCCCCGCTCGATGTTGGAGCGGGATGTCACCGAGGCCCACACCCTCGACGCCGAACTTCTCGCCTTGGTGCAGTCCATTTACCAAGCTCCGGAACAACATTGGTCCGTGTACGAAACATTCGAGGAGCTGGTCGATCTCGAGGAGAACTTCCAGCTGTGGCAGTTCCGGCATCTGCGCACCGTGCTGCGCGTCATCGGAAGGAAAGGCGGGACAGGCGGATCCAGCGGCGCCGGATTCCTGCAACGCGCACTCGAACACACCTACTTCCCCGAACTCTTCGCCGCCCGCACCTGGACCGGACACTGACCCGCAATGGCGGATCGAATCACATGACGGCTCAGCACCCCAACCACCGTTCGACTCGCCTCGAGCGAACGCCTGATCCGCAGCTCGCGGGCGCGGTACTCGATGACATCGACGCGCGGCCCGGTAGCGCGACATCGCTGGCCCGCACCGTGCTCGGCGCATACGTCCGCGATCTCGGCGGGTGGATCGCGATCGCGGACTTCACCGAACTGCTCGCCCTACTGGACATTCCGGCACCGAGCACCCGCACGGCGATCACCCGACTCAAGTCCAAGGGCGTGCTGCACGCCGAAAGCCGTAGTGGACGTGCGGGTTATGCGTTGACCGAGCCCGCACTGGCGATGTTCGCGCGCGGCGACCCGCGCATCTTCGGATTCCGCCAGATGGCCGCAGGTGACGCCTGGCGGCTCCTGTCCTTCGGCATTCCGGAATCCGAACGCGCCGCCAGACACCAACTTCGACGACGGCTGACAGCGATCGGCTGCGGCACGGTCTCGGCGGGTCTGTGGATCTACCCCGAGTACCTCGCAGCGGAGGTCGCCGCCATCGTCACCGCCCTGGAACTCGATGCTTACGTAACCTCGTTCCGCGCCACCGACCCAGTCGTACCCGGCAGCCTGCGACAGGCCGCCGCGCAATGGTGGGACCTGGACAATCTCGCAGCCCGGCACCGAACCTTCTACCAGCGGCACCGCGACATCCTCAACGAACCCACCGAACGAAACACCTTCGCACGCTTCACCCTGATGCTCGACGAATGGCGAACCCTCCCTTATATCGACCCAGGCCTCCCCAACGAAATGCTGCCCGCCGACTGGCCGGGCCCAGCCAGCGTGCACCTATTCGCCGAGGCCCGCCAGCGCTACCTGGAACCAAGCCGCCACCGGGTGCGAACGCTGGTCGAAAAGCCCTGAACACCCCAGCCAAACAACAACCCGGCAACGGCCCCGAAGCCGACACTCGCGCGCAACCGCAACCCAACCCCTTGGACAAGCGATCACCATGCGCTCATGCAAGTAAACACCGGGAGCCCACCTGCACCAGCGCATTCTCGGGTCCGTGATCGAACGCGGTGGCGTACGGCGGTCAGCGGTCTGAGGGGGCTTGGCGTGGATGCGGCGATCGGCCCACTGGGAACGTCTTGGCAGAGAGTTGGCGGGAGATCTGGTGCGGGCGTTGGACGTGATCACCCTGAACGCAGGGAACTGCACGGTGGACAATGCCGATGGGGCTGGGCGGCCGGAGGTTCACCGATGCGGACCATGCCGCGTGGATCGGGGCGCAAGTCAGTAGAGGTGTCGGCGACTCCGAGGCCAAGGTGTATCGACGTGCTCGGGCGGCCTGTACTCAATGTGCGGGCCGCCCATGGTAATTCGCTACATCAGGTCGGTTGGGTCGACGGCCTTGGCGTGCTGGGGTAGGAACAGGATCGATGCGATGGCGCCTGCCACGGCGATCGCGGTGCATACCCACAGCATTGTTGCGATGCTGTCGACGAAGGCATTGGTTACCGAGTCGAGGAGCTGTGGGGAATTCAGTTGGTGGGCAATGGCTATGCCGTTGGCGGCGCTCTTTTCGACCGCTGCTGCGGCCTGGTCGGGCAGTCCGTCGGTGTGGACCGCGCTGCGGTAGGTGGCATTGAGGACGGTGCCGAGTAGGGCGATGCCGACGGTGCCGCCGACCTGGCGCATTGCCTGGATCAGCGAGGATCCGGCGCCGGCGCGGTCGGGATCGAGTTCTCCCAGTGCGGCGTTCATTGCCGAGGGCATACCGAAACCCGCACCGGCACCGGCGATCGCGATCCAGGTGGCCACATAGCCGTAGCCGGAGTCCACATCGGTCAGCGCGCCCATCGCCAATCCGACTGCGAGAATGACGAATCCGATCGCGACGGTGATCCTGGTGCCCGCCGCGGTATCGACGGGTGTCGCCAGTTTCGCACCGATCACCATGCCGCCGATGAACGGCAGCAGCTTCAGCCCGGTGCCCAGCGCGTCCGCGCCCTGTACGGCCTGGAAGAACTGCGGCATCGTGAACAGCAGGCCGAACATTGCGAATACCGTGACGGTGATGAGCAGGGTGCCGCATACGAAGGACCGCGAACGCAACAGGTGCGCGTCGATCAGCGGCGTGCCGGTCCGGCCGAAACGGCCCTCGAGCACCGCGAAGATCGTCAGCAGTACCGCCGCGGCGACCAGGAACGCGATCGCCCACCCATTGCCCCAGCCCCTTTCACCGGCCAGCGTCACCCCGTAGACCAGCGCCGCCAGCGCTGCCGAAGAGATCACGATGCCGAGGTAGTCGATCGTCGGCCGCACCGAACTGCGCGATTCCGGAATCAGCGCGACGACCGCGCCGACCGCCACCACGGCGACCGGAACATTGATCCAGAAGATCGACGCCCATGAGTAGTGATCCAGCAGCAGACCGCCGACGATCGGACCGAGCGGTAGACCGATGCTGTTGGCGACGACGAAGAAGTTGATCGCCTTCTTCCGTTCGACCTCCGACGGGAACAGCACGGCGATCAGCGACATCACCACCGGAACCAGCAGCGCCGCACCGATTCCCAGGAAGGCGCGCGCGGCAATGAGCTGCCCCGCCGAGCTGGACAGCGCGCACACCACCGAACCGGCTCCGAATAGGACCAGCGCCGCGGCCAGCATCTTTTTGCGGCCGAACCGATCGCCGAGCAGTCCGGCGGGCAGCAGCAGTGCGGCCAGGACGAGGTTGTAGGAGTTGGCGATCCACTGCAGCTGTTCGGTCGACGCGCTGAGGTCGACAGACAACGTCGGGAGCGCGACATTCAACACCGTGGTGTCGAGACCGACGACCAGCACCGCGAGACAGAGCGCGGCCAATACACCGAAGCGGCGGGTGCCGGAGAGTTCGCCCGGTGCGACGGCATCGAGCAGGGCTGGGTTCGAGTCCGACGGATGGTCGGCTCGTTCATTGGGAAGCATGTCGGCACACTATTACTAATCTCTGATAGTTGCAATAGTTCAGAAACTTGACGGAGTAGGCTCTGCACATGACGGCAACAGACCCGACGACAGCGGAATCGGAGCGAGCACGAGCGTTCGTCGAACGACTCGGCGGAGCAATGGCGGCCAGCGGCGTGCCACAGATGGCCGCGCGGGTTCTCGCGCAGATGCTGATCAGCGAAAAAGGCGTCATGACCTCGGCCGAACTCGCCGAGGCGCTACAGGTCAGTCAGCCGTCGATATCGGGTGCGGTCCGGTTCCTCGCGCAGATCGGTTTCGTCTCTCGGGAGCGGGTGCCGCGCACCCGCAAGGACCAGTACCGCATTCGCGACAATGTGTGGGAAACGGTGCTCACCCTGCGCAACGACTCACTCGACGCGTGGAAGGCCAACCTGCAGTACGGCGTCGACACCTTCGGCGTGGACACCCCGACCGGGCGCCGACTCACCGAGGCCGTCGACTTCTTCGACTTCGTCCAGCAGGATATGCACGGCCTCATCGCCCGCTGGCGCGAACATCAGCGAAAGGCCGAGCGACACGGGTGAATCGTCGTCGCCGGAGGTGACTAAGCTTCGGACGATAGGTAACAACGCCCGTCGAACGGAGAGAGCTGATTCATGGCGTCCGCAACAGCATCCGCACAGATCGGGGTTACCGGCCTCGCGGTCATGGGTAGCAATATCGCGCGCAACTTCGCCAGGCACGGCTACACGGTGGCCCTGCACAACCGCAGCATCGCCAAGACCGACGCACTGCTGGCCGAACACGGCGGTGACGGCAACTTCGTGCGCGCCGAGACGATCGAGGAGTTCGTCGCGGCGCTGGAGAAGCCGCGCCGGGTGCTGATCATGGTCAAGGCGGGCGATCCGACCGACGCCGTCATCGAGGAACTGGCCGACGCGATGGAGCCCGGCGACATCATCATCGACGGCGGCAACGCGCTCTACACCGACACCATTCGCCGCGAGGCCGCGATGAAGGCGCGCGGGCTGAACTTCGTCGGCGCGGGCATCTCCGGTGGTGAGGAGGGCGCACTGAACGGTCCGGCGATCATGCCCGGCGGCCCGAAGGAGTCCTACGAATCCCTCGGACCACTGCTGGAATCCATTGCGGCACAGGTGGACGGCACGCCGTGCTGCACGCATATCGGCCCCGACGGGTCCGGCCACTTCGTCAAGATGGTGCACAACGGCATCGAATACGCCGATATGCAGCTGATCGGCGAGGCGTACCACCTGTTCCGCGACGCGCTCGGCTTCGACGCCAAGCAGATCGCCGACGTCTTCACCCAGTGGAACTCCGGCGAACTGGAGAGCTACCTCGTCGAGATCACCGCCGAAGTGCTCAACCAGGTCGACGCCAAGACCGGCAAGCCGCTGGTCGATGTCATCGTGGACGCCGCCGAGCAGAAGGGCACCGGCCGCTGGACCGTGAAGTCCGCACTCGATCTGGGCATCCCGGTCACCGGCATCGCCGAGGCGGTCTTCGCACGGGCACTGTCGGGCGCACGCGCCCAGCGCAAGGCCGCGGTCGGTCTCGCCGCTGGCAAGCTCGGCGAAAAGCCCACCGACGCAGCGCAATTCACCGAGGACATCCGCCAGGCGCTCTATGCGTCGAAGATCGTCGCCTACGCCCAGGGATTCGACCAGATCGCCGCGGGCAGCGTGGAATACAACTGGGATCTGCACCCCGGCGATCTCGCTACCATCTGGCGCGGCGGCTGCATCATTCGCGCCCGCTTCCTGAACCGGATCAAGGAGGCGTACGACCAGAACCCGGCCCTGCCGAGCCTGATTCTCGCGCCGTACTTCCGCGAGGCGATCGAGACGGCCATCGACAGCTGGCGCCGTGTGGTCGCCACCGCCACCATGCTCGGCATCCCGGTGCCCGCGTTCGCGTCCTCACTGTCGTACTACGACGCCCTGCGCGCCGAACGGCTCCCGGCCGCACTCACCCAGGGCCAGCGCGATTTCTTCGGCGCCCACACCTACGAGCGGATCGACGCACCGGGCAAGTACCACACCCTGTGGAGCGGCGACCGCAGCGAGGTCTCCGCCGACTGAGTTCGCTCGCGCCAGCGCGCAGGCCCGGCGTGCGCGCTGGCGCGCGGGTCGACTCGCTCATACGCGCACGATTCCCAATCGTGGCAACACTTTACCGTGGTATTCGTGTCGCAGGACGAGCAGGATTTCCGGCTTCGGACGATGCTCGAAGTGTTCGTCCAGCGGCCACACGGAAATTCACCACGGGCTGGTCGATCGTCCTGATCGCGGTATTCGCGATCTTCAGCGCGGCGGCCTTCGCCACGGGATTCACCGGGTTGGACCGGCTCGCGGATTCGGCACGAGACTTTGTCAGGGGCGTCGTGGTCGTGGCCATCATTGCCACGCTCGCGGCGGCGCTCTCGGCCGGATCCGCGGCCCGTCCACACCGCGACCCGCCAGCGATCCCTCGTCGGAGACCTTTCGGTTCGAGTACCGGACCCACGCGGGCAACACTTTTCGGCGGCTACGTCGCTCGGTGCCGCTGGTGGCCTTCGCCGCCCTCGCGTTGGCGGGCGGTGCGATCACGGTCCCACTCGCCGACTCGACACCCGCCGCGGAACCGCCACAGATAGTGACCATGGTCGACGGCAAGATGCTGTGCGGTGCGGTCGGTCTCGATCCAAACGCCACGCTATGGCTGCACGCCAGACCGTTTGACCAGGCGAGCTTCGGCACCGTCGTCGCGGCGTGCCCGACGTACCGCTAGGTCCCATCCTTACTGGTCGCGCGATTGCCACCTGACGTCGGGCGATCCAACGGGTACGCCCGCCCCGCTGGCCACCGCTCGATACGTCGATCGGTCTCGTGGGATACGGTCACCCGCCCCGGCGCCCGGCGATCACCCGAGACCACCGCCGGGATGCACATCGACCTCGGAATTCCTAACGATAGTCCCACCTCTGGGAAGGCTCGAAAATGAGGACCCGGAATGACGTATCAAGCGCGCGAATGAGGAGGACCGCTTGGCGGACGAACCGAGCGAACCAACCGCCGAGCAGCGACTCGCCGATGCACTGGCTACGCTCGGGCCGAAGGGCTGGCAGCGGGCGGACGCGGTATTCGCCGTCACGGTGGCGGGCGAGGTCGGACAGCTTGCGTATTCCGTCGGCGAGCAGCTGATTCCGATATCGCCACCGGAGCCGGTTCTTGCCCTGGTCCGGGAAATGCGGGCACTCGCGGCTCGAACCAATGGCGGACCATGGTGGCGAATGCTGGTGATACTGGCCGATTCCGGCGCGATCGATATCGACTACGACTATGGCGAGCAGCCGTTCCCGCCCGGGCAGCTGTTCGGTCCGGAGGCGTATCTCGCCGACCTCGAGGCGTATCCGCGCGCCAAGATACCGGTATGGCTGGGCGCCTACATCGGCCACGGCGACCGGCAACGGCGCAGTCCACAACAGGCCGCCGCCCAGGCGCGCGGCAATCGATCCCGCCAGGTGTGGGCGACGCTGGCGGAGTATGAATTTCCCCCGTTCCCGCAGATGTGGTCGCGCTGGGCGACGATCGCCGCGGCGTTCGTCGCGGCCCGATCGGAGCTCGGTCCGCGGATGCACCCGTGGACGGGAGTGTTCGAGGGCGCGGCGTTGGACGGGTCCACGCTGCATGCGCTCCCGGCCGGGCGCGCGGTGCTCTCGGGCGGGGTGTGGAATGCCCCCACCCTGGACGCGGTCTACAACGGCGGCGAGCCGATGCCGAATCTCTATGCTGGCGCACCGGATTGGGTCGCCGATCCGGTGCTCGACCCGCGCGCCGCATCGGGTCTGCTGTCGTTCTGCTACTGGTGGGAGAACGGGCGCTGGTATCGCGGATCGTCGCCGTCGGCGGAGGAATGCGCCGTGGCGGTGCCCGGGGTCTGGACCAGGGAAACCGTGCTGGGGATTGTCACCGATCTGCTCGGCACCGAGCCGAATCCTGGTGCGCGGGAAGCGATTGCCGCGCTGCTGGCCGCGGCAGAGGTCGGCAGGGTGACGCGGCGGGAGCTGGTCGCGGTGTTCGGCGCGGACGACCGGTTCGACATCGACGGTGCGCTCTATCAGTACTCGCTGGCCGGATTGGCACCCCCCACGCCGGAACCGATGCCCGCCGATGAGGCGGTCTCGCGGGTGCGCGATTACATCACCGGGCGCGTACTGGACACCACGGGATATCCGCTCGAGCAGTTGGTCGCCGAACGATTCAGCGTCGGCTGGATGGTGCACGTGCCGGTGCCCGCCGGGATGGTCGCGAGCGATCGGGCGATCTTCTATGTCGGCGACGACGGTCTGTTCGAGCAGTCGTCGACATCCATCGATCCGCCGGGCTACATCGCCGACTTCGAACGCCGCTACGCCACACGCCACAGCTGATCCGGACCGGAGGATTGTCATGGACCGTTGGGAACGAGAAGGACTGCGCTCGGCCAACTTCGGGATGCGCAACCAGGTCGAGCAGATTCTCGACGCACTCGCCGAGCAACGCGAGCGCCGAGCCGGCGTTCAGCGCCAGCTCGACGCGGCACGGAGTACCGCGACCTCGGCGGACGGACTGGTGGAGGTGACCGTGGACAGTGCCGGTGTGCTCATCGATGTGCGGTTCACCGCGGATGCCCAGCGCAGTACTCCCGCACAGCTGGGCCGGTCGGTCACCGAGGCCGGGCGCGAGGCGGCCCGTCGCGTGCGGGAGCAGACCCGACAGATCCTGGCCCCGGTCGCCGCCGCCGCCGACGCGATGCCCGACCTGTCCGATCTGGTGTCCGGCGCACCGAGCCTGCGCGAGCGGCGCGAAGTGGAGAGTGGCGATGGATAGCCCCATCTATTCCCAATGACGGCGAGGGGGGTGTGGTCGCAGTAAGATTTTTCGCCAGGCAATCGCCTTCTCGGTTTCGCTGGTGAGGGTTGAAGGGTTACCGGGCATGGGCCAGTCGTTGCATATCGATCCGAATCGCGTCCATGCGCTGATCGCCGAGCTCACCGCCGTCGCCGAAGCTGCGCACCGAGATCTGGGCGAACTGAAGGACACCCTGGCCCGCGAGGGCAAACCCTGGGGTGACGACGACCCGGGACGGAAGATCGGCGAAACCTATGAGCCACAGGCGAAGAAGGGGCTGGAGGGGTACCAGAACCTGGTCGACAATATTCGCGGACTGAGTAAGGCCGTCGGCGAGGTCAACGACGCTCTGCACAACCAGGACCAGGACGGCGGTCAACGGATCCGCACCGCCGGCTCGAATCAACCGGTGTCCTCCGGGACAGATCCGGTGTGGCCCGGTGCCGGTACGTCCCGAACCAATTCACCCACAACCGGTTTCGGATCGAATCCCGATAACGCCAACACACCGCGAAAGCTGCCGGACAGCGGCGCCGCCACCTCGCCTACCCAGCCGAACAGCACTCCGACTACCTATCCGCAACCAGACTTCACCGGCTACAACCCGGTCGGCGGACCCACACCTGCCTACCAGCAGCCCTGGTACCCGGATTCGAGCACACCGTCGATCGAACCGGACGCCGCGCCCCAGCCCGCTGCGGAAAGCTCGGCCGCGGGCAACGAAAATGCCGCGTCACCGCCGGTCACGGATGATTCGATCCCGGCCGCGCCGGGCACGACATCGCCCGCCGCCGCAGCGCCACCCCGGGCCGGTGATCCCGCGGTCGCCGAGAAGCCAACGGGCACACCGTGGTCGCGAACGCCGGGAACGGCTTTCCCGTCGGTACCGTCGGGCACTCCCTGGTCGGGTGTCCGTACCGGCGCTCGCCCACCGGGACAGGTCTTCGCGCCCCCGCCGACCGGCGTGGGTCCGGCGCGGCCTACCGAGCCGAAGCGAGACGGCAAGTCCCGCAAGAAGAAGCGCGGATCGACCGCGGCGGAGCACATCCAGGTACCGACCGATGCAGCGGCCCTGGCGGCGGCCCGGGAGCTCGCCGATCGGCACGAACTGCGGCTCGCCGGCTTCGACACCTCGGGTATCGGACAGGAGATGGTCGCCCAGCTGGCCGCGGCCATCGACGACATTCTCGGCAAATATCCGTTCGTCGACCTCGGCGGGATCGAGATCACCGAACTCGGCGACCAGATCTCCCAGATAACCCGGGATCGAGGCGATGACGGATCGGAATGGGCGAGCACCGGGTCGTGGATCCTGCTCGACCGCACCCTCGTCACGAATCCGGCCCAGTTCAGCGAAAAGGTCTACGCAGCAATACAATCCGGCAACTCGGTAGCCGGATCCGGGGAGCGACCGATGTATTCGACGATCGTCGGCGACCTCGGCCGGATCCTGGAGGAGCAGGCTGGTCAGCCCATCCGGCGGCTGGCGCAGCGCGCCCTGATCACCGAATATCGGCGCATCAACGGCCCGTGGGACGCCGGAAACACCCTGGCCCGCATCGTCGGCGGCTACCGGCGGTGGCGAGACCAGTTGGGCGGCGACAGCATCGTTGACGACCGGTTCCAGCCGCGCGCGGCGTTGGTCGCGGCATTCGCCGAGGTGGAGTTGCGCGGCGATGACGCGTGTGGTCCGGCGCGGGTGCTGTATCGATTGTTGGTGGAGGGCGCCAGAGAGCGGTCGACGCCCCGGTGAGTATTACGATCCCGCCCCATTTCCCGGACTGGCTGACCCGCTGGGTAATCGGCCACTTTCCGGTCGGGAATCCCGACGCCATGCGCGCCGCGGCCGACGCCTGGGCACGCTCGGCCGAACGTCTCACCATTACGCTGCGAGACCTCGAACGACTCGCGCGCGACGTGCCCGCGGCAATCCAGGGCGAGGCGGGCGAGGCGATCCAAGGAGAGCTGAAGACCCAGATCGCGAACACGCGTAATCAACGCGAATTCGCCAACGGCATGGCCACCCTGCTCTACGACTCCGCAAACGCAATCGAACTCGAGCAGTACATCGTGATCGGTATCGGGGCAGTCCTACTCGCCAACCTGCTCATCGATACCGCCGTACCGATGAAAGCCGCCAGCGACCGCATCGCCGCCGACGTTGCCGCCACCGCCGCCCGTCGCGACACCCTCACCTTCATATTCCAGCGCGCCGCCGCCTTCATGGAGCGATTCCCCCATATGGCGCTCGCCATTCGCGCGACCATCATGGGCGCAGTCTCCATGGGCGGCGTCGTCGCCGGTGCGCAATACGCCCAAATCGTCCAGGGCCACGGCAAACCCGGACGCCGTACCAGCATGGATTGGGGCCAGGTCTGGGTGGCGGCGGCCGCCGGTGGCGCCGGTGGCCTGGCAGGCTCCGTCGCCACCCGCGCGGTCCTGTCCACACTCACCCGCACCACGGGACGCGGCGTGGCCATCATGCTCGCCAGCGCCACCGGCGGCGCTGCGGGTGGGGCCGCCGGCGCAGTGACCATGTCCGCACTCACCAATACCAAGCTGACCGGCCGCAACCTCGTCGAGATGGTGATGATGGGTATGGGTGGTGGCTTGATCGGCGGCCTCACCGCGGCAATGCGCGCCACGCGAGCCATGAGCGTCGTCCGGCCCCCTGAGAATACCGTCCCCGACATCGGCCGGTCCCGCAGCAGCGGCAACGACAGCCTCCCGATCCGACCGGAACCCGACCGGACCAGCCCACACACCAATGCCGACACACCACGGCCACACCAGGAGACCATCCCCAAGGCCAGCGAACCCCGCAACGACAGCTGGCGCAACAGCCTCCCGATCCGACCAGAACCCGACCAGACCAGCCCACACACCAATGCCGACACACCACGGCCACACCAGGAGACCATCCCCAAGATCAGCGAACCCCGCAACGACAGCTCGCGCGACAGCCTCCCGATCCGACCAGAACCCGACCAGACCCCGCACACCGGCGGTGACGGTCATATAGATCGGCCGTCACATGAGGAGATGGCCGCCGAGATCGACGAGATCGGCAAGTCATACGACGAGGCCTTCAGCAAACTCGACGAGGGCGGCACCCCGCCGCCTTCGGATCCCAACCAACCGCAATCGGGCACGCCGCAGGCCCCACCCGCATCGCCGACGTCCCCCGGATCCACATCCGAGGCCAGCCACGGCTGGAGCTCCTGGGATGATGCCCTGCGAGCACTCACCGAGGGCAGCTTCGAAGACGCACCGGCCGATCCCATGGCCGCACCAGGAAGCTCGTCGTCGACCGACCTCCCCGGCACCGCCCAATTCCACAGTGGCCGACCCGACTCTCCGCAAATGAGCCTGGCCGGAACCGTCCTCGCCGCCGAGGGCCAGCCCAGCGCCACACCGGGATCGGTGCTGACGATGAGTGCCGACACCCATGCCGAGAACACCCCCTACGTCGCTCCCGTCAAAGATCTCGGCGGCGCCGGAGGCGGCAACGGGCCGGGTGTCACGGCGGGACCACCTGTCTCGCACGGGGATTCGCCAACCAGAGGCGGACCGGGTTCGCAACCGCCCGCGACCGGGAAGGGACCCGGCCAACTACCGCCCGACCCCGACGAGGCCATCCTGCTCGACCTCGATTTCTTCGACTACGAGTTGGCTCCCAACGACCCGGTCACACCGGCCGGCAACTCCCCCACGGCAACGCCGCACGCCGCAGGCACCACACCGGTCGAACCGGGGCTGGGCAGCGAGTCCGGCCCGACGCCGTCGCGCACGCCGACGGAGGCGAAGAGCCCGACCGCACAGGCGGAGGCAAAGCCTGGTCCCGTCGGCGCAACGGCTGCACCCGCTCCCACACCTGTGACCAACGCACCCCACGCCAACCAACAGGCCGGGCAAGCCAACACGCCTCAGCCACACGCCACACCACAAACCGATACACCCCAGCCCCAGGCCACACTCCAAGCCGCGCAAGCCAACCCACCCCAGCCACACGCCACACCCCAAGCCGCGCAAACCAACCCACCCCAGCCACACGCCACACCACAAACCGACACACCCCAGCCCCAGGCCACACCCCAAGCCGCGCAAACCAACCCACCCCAGCCACACGCCAACACACCGCACCACCAAGCCAACCAGCAAGGCGCCTCACCACAGCAGCCGCACGCCGCCACACCGACCTCCGGCGCACCCGCAAACACCCTTGCAACCCAGGCGATCCCACCCCCAGCGCTGGCCGGCGCGGCGGCGCTGGCTGGGCACGGGCCGTCGAATCCCGATATCACCGCGGAACACTCGGCGTCCCTGCCCGCGATATCGGGTGCGCAGCCCACCAACAACAACCAAACCCCCAGCGAACCAGAAGAATTCCCCGACCGCATCGGCACCGTCGTCACACCCCCGATGCCCAGCGACAGCCCCGCACAACCCCAGGTGGAGGAGTTCTCGAACAAAGAGATCGACGAATACACCCAACCATTCACCGACTACAAATTCCCCGGCCAAGACCCAGCACACGGCCCACCACACGGCCCACCCCCCAACGCCATCCCGATCGTCCCGCACCCCACCACTCCAGCTCTGCCTGAGACCGGACCCGCCATACCCCTCACCGACCGGCCACAGGTACCGATCCCCGACACCGCCACCCCCGGCGCACCCCCCGAAGACGATGGGCAAAAACCCCGCGTTCACGACTCCGAACCACCCCTGCCCCGCCACAACAACACCCCCGCACCACACCTACCCGCCACACCCGCCGACCGCCCCACCGAACTCAACCCACCGTCCCACTACGCTCTCGAACCCGACCCCCGAACCCCTGGCGCCCCAACCGACCCCACCACACCCCCACAACTCGATCGCCACGGCATCCAAGACATCCCTCGCATCGCAACCGAACCCACCCGCGCCGGACTCCCTTCGACCATGCCTGCCGGTCCCTTACCACCATCAGTGGGCCCCACACGCCCAAATCCAATGATGGCCTCGGCCTCAGCCGATAAGCCCAAAAAACCCAAACCCAAACGACAGACACCTCAACCCGAACCACCGCAGACTCCTACCCCGGAGATGGCGCCGGAACCACCTACACCGATACCGGTACCGACCCCGCAGCCGAAAAAGCGTAAGAAGAACCAGCCCGCCGCGCAGCCGATCCGTGAAGAGTTCGTGGTGCGCGAAGCCGGCGAAGCGACCGGCGAGGTGGGTCAAGAAGGTGAGCGCGTCCGAGCCGCCGGCCGTACCCGTGCATGGGTGCGATCACTAGGGCAGAAGTTCCCCTCGCTCACCGAGGACCAGATCGACACCGCGGAACTGCTGGTCTCGGAGTTAGTGGCGAATTCGCTGCGGCACACCCAGGGCAAGGTCTCGGTCATCGTCACCGAAACGGATACCGACGAAGTCCGCAAGATCCGGTTCACGGTCACCGACGAAAGCGAAGTCGTCCCGGAGAGCTCCGGTATGCCCGCCTGGGACGCCGAGCGCGGCCGCGGCGGCGAGTTCGTCGCCATGCTGTCGGACAACCACGGAACCAGTGTTCAGGAAAACGCCAAATCCACCTGGTTCGAACTGCATACACCACCCGGTGGCACATCAGGCCCGAGTATTCCGGCCGACGCTCCGGACAACGACTACCCCGGCTCCGACGCGGCCACCCCGCCATCGTCCCCCGAGCCAACTCCGACGCCGGTCGAAACCGATTCCGCAGCACTGTCGAATCTGCCGAACGCAGACGTTGCCGCGCGTCTGGTCGAACTCGTATTCCTCCAGTCGGTCTCGATCGAGGAAGCCATCGACGAGCTGAACGAAGAGGCGGCCTTCGAGTTCCAGCTCGACACCGCCTCCGCTCAGGAGATACTGGCGCAGGCCAGCGGCATGCTTCGCACGGTATTCGACCCACCGGACTCGGACGACCAGGACGAGCGCGAACCAGATGATGCGACTGCCAGTGGGACTATCGCCTCCGAAGGTAATGGATCGCCGCCCGGGGGCGGCCGTCCGGGACCCGGCATCCCTCCCGGGCCGGGGGAGTCCTACGTCGGCGGAGTCGATCCTGCCGTACTCGATGGGCACGTCCGGACGCCTCGCAGGCGGCCCTCAGGCGTCTTCGGACCCGGTGGGCTCGACCCTGCCGTGTTCTACTACGACCCCCCGGAGGGTCAACCCCCGAGCAGCCCCGACCGCCCGCCGCGTCAGAACCGGCCCGAGTCGCAACCCGAGCAGGCCCGCG
>NZ_JBEXLC010000160.1:0-19678 GCF_040609795.1 Nocardia sp. NPDC004604 | reverse complement strand
AAAACCACTCGTGGGGGTCTAGAAATCTGTCGACCGGCACGGTTGGGGTTATGGTAAGTGTCCGGAGGGGGTATCGACCAGTACGCCAACCTCCTGCAACACCGAAAACTGCTGGTCATCGGCAAATAGCGGTGGCGTGACGGTCCTGGTCGGTCCGTTGCCGTGGGTTCGTGCCCCGGGCAGGACACGCAAAACATGGGAAACCGGAAAACGCCTCTCGAGGCCGTCGGCAAACTCAGCGACGAACGCCACGCTCAGCTGACTGTCTCCACCGGGCAGAGGGCCAAGGGCCGTGAGTGGAATACGGTTTGTATTGCCGACGGTTTCTACGAGCCGGGCGAAGACGATGACAGACAGCCGAACCCGATCGACGACGCCAACGCTCGGCTGTCCCACGTCGCCGTCACCCGAGCGAGAATGTGTCACGGGACCCGGGTACCGCTGCGAGGCTCCCAGGCGACAGTTAGCAACCGGACCGGAGCGCTCGGTGGAAGGCGCGAAGGTCGTCGGCGAAGACGGCAGGCTGCTCCATGGCGGCGAAATGCCCCCCTGAATCGGCAGTAGTCCAGCGCACCAGATGGACGCGGCGCTCCATCCACGCGCGCGGAGACTTCACGATCTCAGCAGGATAGATGGTGACCCCGGTGGGCACTGCGATCTTTCCTGCGGCTCCCTCCCCACGCGCGGTGGCCAGGGACTGTTCCCGGTACAGCCGGATGGATGAGCCGATAGATCCGGTGAACCAGTACAGCGACAGGTTGGTGAGGAAGGTGTCCCACGACAACGCATTCCGGAGGTCGCGGATGCCGTCGCGTTCGGCG
Organism: Nocardia sp. NPDC004604; assembly: GCF_040609795.1. NCBI lineage: Bacteria > Bacillati > Actinomycetota > Actinomycetes > Mycobacteriales > Nocardiaceae > Nocardia > Nocardia sp. NPDC004604. The sequence continues at coordinate 18,857 of NZ_JBEXLC010000160.1, read as the reverse complement.
TCGGTCCAGGCGTGGAACTTGTCGAGTACCCAGGCGCACCAGCCGGCGGGGGAGTCGGTGAGCGCGTACTCCAGCGCCTCGGGCCGCGTGGCCTGGATCGCGTAGTAGCCGAGGCCCTCCGCCAGATGGCGAGCATTGGCCTCGACCCACGGAAGCTCATGAGGCTCGACGAGTGTCATCGGGTCCGGTACGTCGTTGGGCGGGAAGGGCTGCGCGATGCTCAGATGCAGGCCGATGACGCGCTCGGGATACATTGCTGCAAGGTGCGAGGCCACTAGGCTGCCCCAGTCGCCACCCTGGACCAGGTAGCGGTCGTACCCGAGCGCCTCCATCAGGACAGCGAAACGGATCGCCATCGCGCGCGGCGACATGCCCGGCCCTGGTGCCGATGGGGAGTACGCATATCCCTGCAGTGACGGAGCCACGACGTGGAACGCTTCGTCGGCCGGAGCACCGTATCGGCTCGGATCTGCCAGCCGGGGGGCGGCCTCGAGGAATTCCACCACTGATCCTGGCCAGCCGTGCAGAACAAGGATCGGCGTCGCGGACTCGGTGGCCGCACGTGCGTGGAGGAAGTGGATGTCGAGGCCGTCGATCTCCAACAGCCAGTTAGGAACCGCGTTGATGCGCCGTTCGGCGGCATCGAAGTCGAACTCGGTTCGCCAGTAGTCGACGAGGGTACGGACGTACTCCTGCGGGGGACCGTACGACCACGCCGGGGAGTCGAAGCCGGGCGCCCATCGGGTCTCAGCCAGGCGCTGGCGGAGTCGCTGCACGTCCGAGGCAGGGAACCGTACGCTATGAGGTCGTGGCTGCGTGGTCATAGTCGGCCTCCGTCACTCAACTCAGCGCCTGTCGTCGACCGCGCGCCCGGAGTGAAGGTTACGGGCAGCGATACGACTCCACGGCTGATGGCGATGCTAGTGCCGCGTTCGATCGGCCCGGCCACAGTGAAGTCAGGGATGCGTGCGAGAACCTGCTCGGTGGCGATCGTCATTTCGAGCCGTGCGAGGTGCTCACCCACGCAGCGGTGTGCGCCATGCCCGAACGCCACGTGCGGGATGGGTCCGCGATCGAGACGGAAGGTGCCGGGTTCCTCGAACTTCGCCGGATCAAGATTCGCTGCGCCCCATACGATGCCCACCTTGTCTCCTGCCGCTACGGGGCACCCTTCGACGGTGTGGTCCTCGGTGGCCGTGCGGCCCATCATCTGGATGGGAGACTCCAGCCGAAGGGCCTCTTCGACCGCTGTCGCAAGGAGCTCGGGTTGGTCGAGCAGAGTCCTCTTGATGTCGGGCTGGGTTGCGAGGATGGACAGGATCCCGGAGATGCCGTTGACGGTCGTCTCCTGTCCGGCAAGGACGACGGTCATCGACATCGCGACTGCCTCCTCGTGGCTGATGGTGGATCCGTCGATCGTCGCATTGGCGATCTGGGAGAGCAGGTCGGTCCGGTCAGTGCCCTCGGCGTCGGTGACGACTCGCTCCAGGTAAGCCATGAGGTCGCGGTTGGCGGCGACCTGCTGCTCCCGGTCCCCCGCCATCGCCGCGCGATTGATCTGATCGGTGAGGTGCACCATCATCGGCCCGTCGTCGGGTACGCCCATAATCGCGGCAATCACGGCCGGGGGGACGTGACGGGCGATCCGGACCAGATCGCCCTGGCCGGACTCGATGAAGCCGTCGATCACATTGTCGACGGCGGTGCGGATGTGGTCGCGCCAGGACGTGACCCGATCAGGCCGCAGCTCAGGAACAAGGCACCGGCGGTACTTCATGTGATTCGGCGGATCCAGCTCGATCGGGATCGCGACCTCCGTCTTGAGCGGTGGGATGGTCGCTCCATGGGAGGTCGTGAGGTGGGCGTTGTCGAGCGCGGCGCGGCGCACGGCCTCGTAGCCGATCACCGCCCACCAGTCGTAACCACCCAGCGGCACACCCGGCGCGACGTCACCGTGGAGATCGCGCGCGGCGGCGTAGGCCGAGGCGAGGTCCGGTGACGTCGTGGCCGCCGTCAGGTCCAGGGCAGGGCACTTCGAAGTATTCATGACGCGGCAGCACGCTCCGTTTCGCATGAGGGCTCAATGAAGCCCCGAATTTACGGAATGTGCATTTCATAGTCAATGAAAAATATTCTATAACCGTGTCGGCATGTGTATAGCGGCTGGTGTGGCAGTCCGACCTGCCCGCTCGAGTGCATGCTGCGCCTGCTCATACGACATCGGCGGTGGCGGCGGCCCGGCCGTGTGTGCTCGCCTCGACTTCAGCATGAGACCGGCGAAGGGGCGCAAGTTATACGTTCAACGGCTCCGGGTGTCACGACCGCTCCTTGGCAAGGACTGGCAATCCACGTCCGCAGGTGCGATGGCCTGGGCACGTGCCAAGGAGGTGAGGTTGTCGGTCTCGAGCATATGCGGAAAGCTCATCGCCAGGAGTTCACACAGTCCGGCGTTGGACGCTTGGAATGTGCCCAGGCAGTACGCCAGCTCGGCGGCACCTTCCCGAAACATGGGCAATGGCCCGCACTTGTTCTACGTCCTCTCGTGGTGATTCTTCGCGGCGCCGGCTGTCGTCGGGTCCTTCTATCTGTTGTACGACGAGCGGCGCACCGGTGAGCGGGGAGAGGGAGGCGAGAGCTCTTCGGGGGCTCAGGGGGCTGATCGGCCTTGATAGAAGGACGGCGGCCGCGCAGAAGAGGGTCGAGAAATAGGTGCGTCAACCGAGCGGTCGCGTACCGAGACGGTCCGTAGCTGGCCTTTCAGGGTGGCCAGGACGGTGCGGTAGCCGCGTTTGTCGGGGTTGGAGATGGCCTCGAAGGTGACGAAGAGCTGCACGCAGGGCTCGAGGTCGATGACCTTGTTCGAAGAGGGTGGATCACGCTCTCGGGGCAGTGCCGTCGGCTGAACCTCGATATGGCGCGGGCCGACCCGGCACATGCCACAGCCGCTTCCCGGCGGCGGCCTTGACGACGAGCGGGTAGGGCAACGCCCTGCACGGTGGCGACCAACGCGCCGCTCGGTGGATGGGTCGACGCTCTGAGGCGTTGGTACGCCGCCGCGCGGGCGGCCGCGATCGCACGGGCCTTGTTCCCTGGTCAGCTCCAGCACCTCGACCGAGTGCCCCGAAGGTGATGCCTTCCTGGGCACAGGCCTCGGCCAACGCCGGGTTCTCCGGCAACAGGAACCCGTAGCCCAGATAGATCGCGCCCGCGCCGGCTTGTACGGCGGCGACCGCGATCGCCTCGACGTCGAGGTAGGTACAGACGATGATCGAGCTCAGGCCTCATCGGCCTTCAAGCGGTGCTCGGACCCGCGGTCCTGGTACGGCTGGACGGCAATGGTCTTCGAGCCGAGCTCATAGGCGGCCGGAAAAGCTCGGATCGCGATCTCGCCGCTGTTTGCCACCAGGATTTCCGGAACATCGATGAGGTGTCGATTCCGGTGGTCCGGGGCATTACAGGCGGCTTGCCACGGAGATCTTGAGCAGCTCCGACGTACCCGCGAGGATGCGCATGCTGCGGTTGTTCGTGTACATGCGGGAGATCGGCTGTTCGTCTGCCAGACCGTGCGCACCCCAGAGCTGCACGCAACAATCGAGGATGCGAGCGCTGGTGTCCTGGGCGAACGCCTTGCAGGCCGCGGCCTCGAACGGCGTCGAAGTGTTGGTGCGGACCTTGTCGACCATCTGCCCGACCATGGCGTTGACCGCCTCGAGTTGGATGTACATCTCGGCCAGCTGCATCCGGGTGTTCTGGAGGTCGAAGAGGGGCTGACCGCCGGCGACGATCCGCTCCTTGGTGTAGTCGATCGTCATCTGCAGAGCAAGCTCGGCCTGGCCCAGGGCGCGGCCCGCGCAGTGGACCCGGTCGTTGGACATCGTCATCGAGAACATCTTGAGGGCCTCGCCCTCCTCGCCGATCAGGTGCCAGTCGGGGACCCGGACGTCGTCGAAGGACCATTCGCCCAGACCGGTGGCCGGCATTCCCATCATGTCGACGCGGGACTGGGTGAAACCCGGCGTACCGGAGGGAACGAGGAATGCGCTCAGCGACCTCTTGCCGCCGGTGGGGTCGGTCTTGGCGACGACGTAGGCCAGGTCTGCATGGTTGCCCGAGGAGATGAAGGTCTTACCGCCGCTGATCACCCATTCGTCACCGTCGCGGCGCGCCGTCGTCCGGATGGCCTGGGAGTTGGTGCCGGCGTCGGGCTCGGTGAGTCCGAGTGACTGGATCGCGCCGTCGAGGATGAGCGGTGCCACATGCTGTTTGATGCGCTCGGAGGCCACCTCGAAGATCAGCTGGGTGACGTTGTCGGTCGTCATGACCGGCCCGAGGGTTCCGAAGCCGGGGGTGCGGCTGAGCTCGTGGCTGAGGATGAAGTTCATCAGCGGTCCCTGGCCCATGCCGCCGTACTCCTCAGGTACGCCGGTGGCGACGACTCCCGTGGCGGCGGCGCGACGGTGCAGCTCCTTGATGCTGAGCTCGCCGGAGGCGTACTTGTCCAGGTTCCGGTCGACCTCCCTGGTCATGAAGTCCCGGACCAGCTGGCGGTACTCCTCCTCATCCCCGGAGAAGAAGGTCCGTCGGTGGAGTGGGGTTCGACTTTTGCTTGTGGTGTGCTGGGTCACGCTGCTACCGTACTCGTTATAAGATATGTAATACAAGCGCCCTGCGGATGCTGATCAGAGGCCGTCCCGCAGGAAAGAGTGCAAGGAGTCTCCCGATGGATGAGCAGTCCCCGGCCTTCGCTACTACGTGGACCCGATTGGTCGGCGTGACCCATCCCGTCCTTCAGGACGGGATGGGGGGCGGCGCTCTGGGCACCGGCCGCTTGGCTGCGGCCGTCACCAACGCGGGCGGCCTCGGCAGCCTGAGCACACCTGGTCTGACCGGCGATCTTGCCGACCTCGAGCGTGCGATGCGGACCCAGTTCGAACAGGCGCTGAACCTGACCGACGGCCCGCTCGCGGTGAACTGCCCGGTCGGTACGACGGCGGGCGGCGAGGAGCGTCCCGCGGCGAAGCTGATGATCGACGTCATTCTCGACATCAAGAAGAGCGATCCCGTCGCCGGAGAGCAGGTGAAGGTCTTCACCAGCTCGGCCGGCTTGCCGAGCAAGGAGCTGGTCGCTCGCATTCACGATGCGGGTCTGATCTCGCAGCAGAAGATCGGCCACCCGCGGCACGCCGAGAAGGCGGTCGAGAACGGTGTCGATGTGATCATCGCGTCGGGCTTCGAGATGGGTGGTCACACCCTCAAGACGCCGATCACGACGACCGTCCTGGTCCCCGAGGTCCTGCGGAGGGTCGACGTGCCCGTTCTGGCCTCGGGTGGCTTCAAGGACGGCATCGGGCTCGCCGGAGCCCTCGGCATGGGTGCCGCGGGCATCGCCATGGGCACCCGATTCCTGGCTTCGCTCGAGAACGACTGGCACGACAACTACATCGAGCGGATCCTCGCCGCCGACATTGCGGAGTCGATCGTTATGCCGGGTGTGTACGGGCCGTGCCGTTACCTCGACGGCAAGGCGGTCGGCGAGCTTACCGAGCTCCTCTCGAACGGAACCATGTCGGAGGAGGAGCTGACGAACTGGAAGGCCGAGCACGCCTTCATGGCCCAGCGTGACGGCGATGTCGCCAACGGGCTGACTGCGGCCGGCATGGTCGGCGGCTTCATCGGCGAGCGGCTGCCGGTGGCGGCCATCGTGGGGGAGATCGTGTCCGAGGCCCGAAAGCGCGTGCAGGCCGTCGCGGGACTCCTTGCGGTCTCCTGACTTTCCGGTTCCGCGCAACCGGACCCACACCAATGATCGCAGGCGGACGATCCGCTGGGCAGAGAGGCAGAGTAGATGCTGACCGAGGAAGAGAACCTCGCCGTCACCCAGGTCGAGGGCGATGCCGTCATGGCGTGCCTGATGGAGCGTTACTGGCTCCCGGTCACCCGGGGCCAGGAGCTCGAGGTCGATGGTGCGCCGCAGCGCGTCCGCATCCTGGGGCGCAACCTCGTCGCGTTTCGTAACACGCGTGGAGAGGTCGGCGTGCTCGACGAGTACTGCCCGCACCGGGGTGCGTCACTCGCGCTCGCGCGCAACGAGAACTGTGCGCTTCAGTGCCTGTACCACGGCTGGCGCATCGCAGCCGACGGTGAGATCGTCGAGACGCCCAGCGAGCCCGAGGGCAGCACCTTCCGCGATCGCATTCGCGCCAACGCCTATCCTGTCTGGGAGGCTGGCGGCCTGGTGTGGGCCTACCTCGGCCCCAAGGAGTACGAGCCGGAGAAGCCCGCGTTCGACTTCACCGAGCTGCCCGATGACCAGGTGATGATCATCAAGGGCGTGGAGTACTGCAACTGGCTCCAGTGCCTCGAGGGTGCCGTCGACTCCGCTCACCTCAACTGGCTGCACACCAACATCACACGTCCGGACTGGCTCACGCACGCCTCCGACGGCCCGGGCTCCGGCGGCGAACTGCTCGCCAACCTGACCCCACAGGCGCCGAGGCTAGAGGCACAGACGACGTCATACGGATTCCGGTACGGCGCCATCCGACCGGTGCCCGGTGACCAGGGCTCGAAGTACATCCGTGCGACCGAGTTCGTGATGCCATTCCATTCCAACTTCCCGGGCGCTGCCGGGCACTGGGCGCACCACCAGGCGTTCGTTCCGATCGACGACCACAACTGCATGTTCTTCTACATCCAGTACAAGACCGACGGCGTGGCCATCCCCGAGGAGGACCGGCCGAAGATGCTGGAGTTCGCCGGCGTCGACACCGATAGCCAGCAGCACGGCCGCGAGACCGACCGGGTCCTGCCGTCGGCCGAGAATGTCTGGCTGCAGGACCGCGAGGCCATGAAGAACGGCATGAGCTTCTCGGGCCTGCGGGGTATCAACAACGAGGACTTCGTGGTGCAGGAGAGCATGGGTCCGATCTACGACCGGACCCGTGAGCACCTCGGCATGAGCGACGTCGCCGTCATCCGGCTGCGTCGCTTGCTTCTGGAGTCCCTGCGTGCCCTCGCCGTGGGCGAGGCGCCTGCCGGGCTGGGTGAGCCGGTGCCGTACCCCGTACTCCGCGGCGGCGAGGGCATTATCCCGCTCTCCGAGGACTGGTGGAGCGTCCTCGCGAGCGAGGCTGGCTCGGCGTCATGACGCTGCCCAGCATCCCGGACCCGGGAATCGATCCGTGGGACCCGCTCAGCCGGGTGTCGATCGGGATCATGGTCGACAAGGCGCGGGAATCGGTGATGGTCGAGCGGCGGGCGGGTCGGGAGCCGGAGGTACTCAAGATCAGCCCCGAGGCGCACCGGCTCCTCCGCTACGTCAAGCGCTTCGAGATCCAGGCCGGCCGCGACATGGCGCTGCTCGGCAAGCGGGTCCAAGTGGACGATGCGTTGCACGACGACGACGTCACCACGGAACTAACGAAAGAAGGATGAAGAAATGCCGTTTGTGATCGGCGATGGCTGCGTGGACGTGAAGGACCGCAGCTGCATCGGTTTCTGTCCGGTCGACTGCATCTACGAGGGTGGTCGCAAGCTCTATATCAACCCCGACGAGTGCATCGACTGCGGAGCATGCGAGTCGGCATGCCCGATGAACGCGATCTTCTACGATGCGACGATCCCCGCGGGTCAGGAGGCCCACGTGGAGGCCAACCGGGCCTTCTTCGCCGAGCTCGGTACACCGGGCGGAGCCAAGCGCGTGGGGCCGCAGACCTGGGACGTGATCCCGGATGGCCATGACACCGTCTGAGGAGGGGGCTGCTGACGTCGGCCGTCACGTGGCCGTCATCGGCGCGGGGCCCAGCGGTGTCTATGCGGCCGAGGACATGGCGACCCGGCTCGGGTGGTCGGTCGATGTCATCGATCGGCTGCCCACGCCCTACGGGCTGCTGCGCTACGGCGTCGCGCCGGACCACATGAAGATGAAGTCCCTGGCTAGGGCCCTCGAGCGGGTCTTTGCGCATTCGAACGTGCGCTTCTTCGGCAACGTCGAGGTCGGGCGGGACATCCGGGTGGAGGAGTTGCGTGCCCGGTACGACGCCGTGATCTATGCCGTGGGTGCTCCGGGGCACCGGCGACTCGGCGTCCCCGGGGAGGACCTCATCGGCGTACAGCCGGCCACCGACCTGGTGGCCTGGTACAGCGGGCACCCTGACGCGGCGGCGCCGCCGGATCTGTCGGCGGCACGTTCAGCTGTCGTGATCGGTGCCGGCAACGTCGCCCTCGATGTGGCCCGCCTGCTGGCAAAGTCGGCTCATGAGCTGCTTCCCACGGATGTGCCCGGGGACGTCATCGAGGCGCTGGAGCGCAGTGCCCTCACCGATATCCACATCGTGTGCCGTCGTGGTCCTGCCGATGTGAAGTTCACGTACAAGGAGCTCGCGGAGATGGGCGAGCTCGAGAACGCCGACGTCGTCGTGCATGCTGGCGAATACTCGCTCGACTCCGAGGGAGTGATGGGCGCGCAGGCCACGATCATCGACCTGTTCCGTCAGTGGGCGGAGCGGGAGTCGGGTAGGCGGAAGTCGCGGACGGTGCACTTCCACTTCGGGCTCCGGCCCGAGCGGGTGAACGGCACCAGGGGCGTCGAGGCCATCACCTTCGGGTCCGCCGGCGGTGACCAGGTGATTCCGGTCGATCTGGTCGTCACGGCGATCGGAAGCTTCGGCCGCGCGATGGTCGACGTCGACTTCGATGCGGGGCGCGGCGTCATTCCACACCTCGACGGGCGGGTTCAACCGCCGAGCCCCGGCCTCAGCGGCGAGTACGTCGTGGGCTGGATCAAACGGGGGCCGTCCGGTGTCATCGGGACGAACAAGGCCGATGCCATCAACACTGTCGCAACGGTCGTGGCGGATCTCGAGGCCGCCGTGGACACAGTGCCGCATGCTGTGACGCGCCCATTCGGCGAGGACGAGTTCGGAAGTGCGGTCCTGTGGGACGGCTGGCTCGGGATCGACCGTGCGGAGATCGCCGGGGGCGCTGCCCGCGGCGCTGCCCGGGTGAAGGTGGCGACCTGGGATCAGCTATTGGCGTCGGCCGGCGCTACTCGCGGCGACGCCCGGTCATGACCCGGCGATCCCGTCCGTTCCTATAAGATGTATCCGTGGTGGCGACATGGGCGACTAAGACAGATGCGGCATACGCATGGCTACGGGGCCAGATCCTGGATGGCAGCCTGCCGCCTGGATCGGCACTCGACCAGGAGCGCATCACGCTCGAGCTCGGGCTCTCGACCACGCCTCTGCGTGAGGCCCTCCGCCGGCTCGAGGCGGAGGGCTTGCTGACCCAGATCGCCCACCGCGAGATGCGGGTTCCACCGCTGACCAAGAAGGAAATTCGAGACACCTACGACATTCGCCTGCAGCTGGACCCGTACGCCGCAAAGATCGGCGCGGCGCGGGCGAGCCAGGAGATTCGTGACCAGGTGGTTGGCTTGCGTGAGTTCCGTCCTGGCGCCACCATTCCCGAGATGGTGGCCCAACACAAGGCGGTGCACCGCTTGATGTACGCCGCCGCGGACAACCAGCCGCTGACCGATCTGCTGGACACGCTGTGGGACCGGTCGGGCCGCTACATCGCGATCCTCCTGAAAGAGGCGTCCGAACTCCGGCTGGAGCACTACCGTGACGTCGTCAATGCATTCGTCGCGGCTGACTCGGCGACGGTTGCACGGTTGCTCAAGGCCTCGCTTGTCGAGTCGCGCGACGCGCTCGTCGCGCGACTCGATGGGTGAGCGGGCCGCTACCTCCCGATCCTGCTGCGGGAGGCGTCTGAACTCCGGGCCCGAGCACAAAGCGTGCCGTCCTCGACACGTGTCGAGGACGGCACGCTTTTGTTGTTGCGGTCCAGGCGATGCGCCTCGTACCGCTGGTCAAGACCTCGCTTGTCGAGCTGCGCGGTTCTTTCGTCTCGCGGCTCGACAAGCGACGGCTCACCAGTTCGTGTCGTCGAGGGCGACCGCCCGTGCCTCGATCAGCGCTGCGATGTCCTCGCCGTCGTAGCCGATTTCGCGCAGCACCTCCTCGGTGAACTGGCCGGGGGTCGGCGCGGACGCCTGGCTCGGGGTCGCAGCTGCGCCGACGTTCACCAACGTGCCGAACCAGCCGGTGACAACGCCGTAGCGCGGGTCGTCGGCGGTAGTCACCACGCCGCACGCACGTGCCCCGGCGTCGGTGCGAACGATCGGCCATCCGTCTGCTGCAACGCGCACCGACCACACTCCGCGCCCGTCAAGCCGTGTGACCAGGTCGTCGGTGGCGCGGCGGGATACGGCGTCCGCGACGGCGGCCACCACCTCCGCGTCCCAGGCGGCCCGGTTCGCTTGCGGCGACACTGCGAGCTCGTCGAGGACGGCCGCTCCGGCGGCTTCGGTGCGGGCAGCAACGGCAATCCAGCCGTCGGCCGTCCGCCAGAAGCGCTCCCACGGGTGGAAGCCCGTCTGGGTGTCATCGACAACGATGCCGGAGTGGCGCTGACCGTCGGCGTCCTCCAGGACATCGGCTAGGAGGAACAGCGAGGTACGGAGCAGATCAACCTCGGCCTCCATCGCCCGCCCCGTCTCGGCCTGCTCCTCGAGCGCGATGAGGACGGCGAGCGCGCCCATGCCTGCGGTGGCGAAGTCGACGATGTTCGAGCGGCACAGTTCCGGCATGCCGATCGGGCCGCTGGCGCGTCGGGCGAGCCCGGCGAGCGACTGGAAGATGAAGTCGAACCCGGTGGCGGCGGCGCGAGGGCCGTGCTGGCCATAGCCGCTGGTCTGCAGGCTGACAAGGCCGGGATTGGCGACCCGTAGATCGGCCGGTGAGATGCCCAGCCGGTCGGCGACGCCGACGCGAAAGTTGTGGGCTGCTACGTGCGAACGACCGATAAGGCGGCGTACGACGGAGAGGCCGGCCTCGGACTTCAGGTCGACTCGGATGCCGCGCTTGCCACGGTTCGAGACCAGAATGCTCCGGTACGTCGTCACCGGGCGGGGGTTCTCGACCGGTTCGACCCAGACGACATCGGCACCGAGATCGCGCAGGATACGGGTGCTCATCGGCCCGGCGACGAAGGTCCCGAAGTCGACGACCCGCAGCCCCTTCAGCGGTTGCCCCTCGTCGGACGAGGCCTGCCAGGAGGGCTCAATCGGGTCCGAGGCCGCAACGACGCTCAGCGGTACGCCGACCCGGCGGCCCCCCTGTCCGTCGCTCTCGAGGATCCCGCTGGCCCTCACCTGCTCGTCATCCCAGGCATCGCCGGGATTGTTGACGAACTCGACGCCGACCCCAGCGGCCGCCAGGATCCGCGCCACTTCAGCGCGGTCGTGGCGGGCGATGGCCGGTGCGATGACGTCGTAGGGCGCGTAGTAGTTGCGCAGCCCACCGTTCGGGTTGGGCGCTCCGGAGTGGTTGGGGTCGACCTCCTCGTCGATCCCGAGGGCGGAGTACAGGCGGGCGAGCGCACCGCGTACTCCCAAGACCAGCTGAATCCATTCGCCGTCTGCGCACGGGAATACGAGTTGTTGGACGCCGCGTGGCTGGTACAGATCGAACTTCGGTGCTGGTCGTTCGGCGTCCATCCACAGCGAGGGGAAGATCAGTGCGAGCCCCTGGAACAGGGTCGTGCCGACCAGTTGCCCTCTTCCGGTGGTGCGTCGTTGTAGGAGCGCGGCCCAGGTGCCACAGAGCGCGAGCAACGCGGCGCCGTACGTCGCCGGCTGCTGGCCATAGAAGAACGCGCGGTCTGCGTGCTGCTCCGAGGCGATCCCTGAACGGGCCTGGACGAGGAGCTCGACCGCCGGGAAGCCTGGGTCGCCTGGCCAGCCGGTGATTTCCACGACCACGAGGTGCGGGTGGAGTGAGCGGAGGTCGTTGGCCGACCAGGGCGGGGCCACGTCGGGATCGGCCACCCCGCCGAGCAGGACGACGTCGGAGGTCCGGAGGAGCATCGGGAGCTCGTCGCGGGTCGCGGTCGACTCCCACGGCTCCCAGCTGTCGACGTACGGGTAGCTTTCCTTGATCCTGGTCGGCTGACCGACCCGGATGACGGTGGCGCCGAGTCGGCGCATCAACGCGGCCGCCACAGTCGTGGCGAGGTCGTCCCCGGCGTCGAGCACAGTGAGTTTCTCGGCGCTTCTGAGCGTCATATGTCGATCCTTCTCATCCAATTGCACCCTATGCAATGACAAACAATGACATGTAGGTTATAACTTATAGATCACATGAGCCGAGAGGAGAGGCGATGACGGGCCAGGAGGGCACCGACGTCGGAGTCCGGAGTGCTGGATTGTCGAGCGCCACGTTGCATGAGGCAGCGGGGCGGGTCGGTGCGCTGCCGGCAGTGATTCGCCCGGTTCACCCGGACTTCGAGCTTCGTGGTCCGGCGTACCCGGTCGCGTGCACGCCGGGGCACAACCTTTGGATCCACCGCGCCGTGTACGCGGCGCCGGCCGGATCGATCCTGGTGGTGAACGTCGGCGACGGTGTCGACTACGGATATTGGGGAGAGGTCCTGGCCGTCGCCGCTGTTGCACGCGGACTGCGCGGTCTCGTCATCAACGGCGGCGTCCGCGACGCGACCCAGCTCGCGGCGATGAACTTCCCCGTATTCAGCGCTGCGGTGACCCTTCGCGGCACCGGCAAGGACCCGCGGGGTGCCGGCAGTTTGGGCGAGCCGGTCGCGATCGGTGAGGTGACGGTCCACGCGGGTGACCTGGTCGTCGGCGACGCGGATGGCGTCGTGGTCATTCCGGCCGAGCGTGTCGCCGAGGTGGTCGCCGCGTCGCACCGCCGTGAGGCGGACGAGGCGGCGTACATGGACCGGCTCCGTGCCGGTGAGAGCACCATGGCGATCTACGGCCTGCCGGAGGTCACGTCGTGAACAGTGACGAATGGCGTGCCGAGGTGCGGCAGTTCCTGGACGAGGCGCTGAGCGCAGGCCGCTTCCGGCCCGCGGTCGACAATTGGGTCCAGGGCATCGACCCCGACTTCAGTCGCGAGCTCGCGGATCGCGGGTGGGTGGGCATGGCGGTGCCGAAAGAGTACGGCGGCCGCGGGGAGAGCGCCCTGCGTCGCTGGGTCGTCACCGACGAGCTGCTCGCCGCCGGCGCCCCGGTCGCGGCGCACTGGATCGGCGACCGGCAGATCGCGCCGAGCCTGCTGCGGCACGGCACCGAGGCGCAGAAGCAGAAGTATCTGCCGGGCATCGCCAGTGGCGAGCTGTTCTTCGCCCTCGGGATGAGCGAGTCCGAGGCGGGTTCCGACCTCGCCGCGATCAAGACCCGCGCCGTTCGTGACGGCGCTGGCTGGCGGCTGTCCGGGGCGAAGCTGTGGACCTCGCACGCCCAGATCGCACACGCGGTGCTGGTCCTTGCGCGCACCGAGCCCGTCGGCGACAGCCGGCATGCCGGCATGAGCCAGTTCCTCGTGGACATGGATACCCCGGGCGTGACCGTGCGGCCGATCCGCACGATCGATGGCAAGGCGCACTTCAACGAGCTGATATTCGATGACGTACTGCTTGCGCCGGAGGCGCTGCTCGGTGCCGAAGGTGCCGGGTGGAGCCAGGTGACTGCCGAGCTGGCCTACGAGCGGAGCGGTCCCGAGCGGATCGAGAGCACCGTGCCGCTGCTGCTTGCGTGGGGGCGCACGATCGAGGCCTCCGACCAGCGGTCACGTGAGGAGTTCGCCGGGTTGATGGCCCGGCTCGCGGTGCTGCGGCACATGTCTTTCGGGATTGCGCAACAGCTCGACCGCGGCCAGGTGCCCGACACCGACGCCGCGATGGTCAAGGCGCTCGGCGGTGACTTCGAGCAGCAGGTCGTTTCGGTGGTGTCCCGGCTCGCCGGCTGTCAGCCGTCCTTCACCGCGGAGCGGAGCCTTGCGGACCACCTGGCCTACGCCATCACGCACGCCCCGACGTTCACGATCCGGGGTGGCGCCAGTGACATCTTGCGAGGCATTGTCGCGAAAGGAGTCGGTCTGCGATGACACCGGAAGAACAGGAGGAGCTGCTCGTCCTGGGCCGCACGGTCGACGAGGTTTTGGCGGCCGCCGGCGACGAGGTAACGCCGGAGGAAGCCTGGGCGGCCCTGGCCGAGCTCGGAATGACCGCCGTCGGGCTACCCGAGGAGCTGGGCGGCAGTGGTGGTGACGTCGTGCAGGCAGCCGCCGTCCTCCGCGCCGTTGCCTACCGTTGCGCGCCGGCCCCGGTGGCCGAGTCCGCATGGGGAGGCTCCTGGCTGCTGGCTCGAGCCGGCCTGCCGGTGCCGGAGTGCCCTGCAGTAGCGCTGTGGGTGGGCGCTGACGTGGAGGTGGCCAGCTCGGGGGGAACGACCCGTATCCGCGGAACCGTCCGAGCCGTGGCGGGCGCACGCTGCGCCGACCTGCTGGTGGTCGCCGTACCGAACGAGGCGGGCGCCGCTCTCGTTCGATTGACCACCGACAACGTCACCCTGGTGCCCGGAGCAGACCTGGCTGGCCTCCCGCTCGACGACGTCTGCCTGGACGTCGAGGTCCTCGACGCCGAACTCGTCGCGGTGCCGGTGACCCGCGACGACTTCGACCTACGGGTCGCTGTGGCGCGCCTCGTCCAGATCACGGGTGCGGCAGCCAGGGCGGCCGACCTGGTGCTCGACCACGTGCGCACCCGGGAACAGTTCGGGCGACCGCTCGCTCGGTTCCAGGTCGTCCAGGGGCGAGCAGCCACCATTGCATCGTCGACGAGGCTGCTGGATGCCGCTGCCGATCTCGCTGTCGAGTCGATCGCCTCGATCGACCGCCCGGATGGCAACGAAGCCGACCTGCGGGCAGCACGGTTGCGCGCCGTGCTCGCGGTCGCGACGGCGTACGACGCGGTCGGTGAGGTGGCCGCGCACAGCCACCAGTTGCTGGGGGCGATGGGTTTCACGACGGAGCACCCGCTCTACCGCAGCACGACACGCATGTGGTCCTGGCGCGAGGAAGCCGGTGGCCAGCGACGCTGGCTTGCCCAAGCGGCCGAGGCCCTCCTGGCCGATCAGGGCCGCGACGCCTGGGCTCAATTGGCCGATCGATGAGGAGCTCGACGATGGATCTGGAATACACGGTTGCGGACCACGTGGGCCTCATCCGGCTCAACCGGCCGGAGATGAGGAACGCGTTCACCTTCGCGATGCTCGACGACTGGCGGGCCGCGCTGCGCTCGGCGATCGACGATGACAATGTCCGGGCGCTGGTGCTCGCCGGTGCCGGTGGCTCGTTCTGCTCGGGTGTCGAGCTCGCCGAGCTGCAGACGATCGCGGACACGCCGCTGGCGCACAAGTACATGCTCACCCGTCGGGTGCACCCCATCGCCCGGCTCGTCGAGGAGCTCGACAAGCCGCTCATCGCCGCCGTCGGTGGTGTCGCTGTCGGGGCGGGGATGGATATGGCCCTGATGTGCGACATGCGTTTCGTATCTCCTCGCGCGCGCTTCAGCGAGGGCTACATCAAGGTCGGCTTGGTGCCCGGCGACGGCGGTGCCCACTACCTGCCCCGCATCGTCGGCGAGGCCAAGGCCCTCGAGCTGCTGATGACCGGTGACATGGTCGACGGCGAGGAGGCCCTGCGTATCGGGCTCGCGACCAAGCTCTTCCCCGAGGAGACCCTCCTGGACGAGACACTGGCGTTTGCCCGGAGGCTCGCCGCCATGCCGCCGGCCCACATACAGCTGATCAAGTCCGCCGTACGTCGGGGCCGCGATACGAGCCTTGCCACGAGCCTGGACCTCATCTCCTCCCACATGGGGATCGCGATGGCGACGGCGGACCACTATGAGGCCATGGCCGCGTTCACTGAGCGCCGGAGCGGGAAGTACATCGGCGCGTGATGACAGTGACGACCACTGGCCCTGACCTCGATCGATTCCTCCGCCCGGCGTCCATCGCCATCGTCGGCGCCTCGGAGGCCGCGGGCGGCTATCCCGCCAAGGTGCTCGGCAACCTGCGCCGCTTCGGTTTCCGCGGCGAGATCTACCCGGTCAACCCGCGCCGGGAGACCGTCTTCGACCTTCCCTGCTACCCCTCGCTGTCCGATACCCCGACGGTGCCCGACTTGGCCCTCGTGCTGGTGCCTGCATCGGCCGCGGAGGCGGTGATCGCCGAGGCCGCGTCGCTGGGTGTCCGGGCCGCGGTGGTGTTCTCCTCCGGATTCGCCGAGATGGGTGCCGGCGGCCTCGCCGCCCAGCAGCGGATCGCGGACATCGCGTCCGAGGGTGGTCTGCTCCTCCTCGGACCCAACAGCCAGGGCTATTTCCACCAGCCCGGGGACGTGGTTGCCAGCTTCAGTACGGTGCTCGACGACGGCCTCGCCGAAGGTGCTTCGATCGCGTACGTCGGACAGAGTGGTGCCCTCGGTGGTGCCGTCCTCGGCTTCGCCCGTGAGCGCGGCATCGGGATTGCCTCCTGGTTCAGCACCGGTAACGAGGCGGGACTGAGCGCGACCGATGCGGCGCGGCGGCTGCTGGACAATCCGTCGATCAGCACGGTGATCGTGCACCTCGAGGCCGTCCCGGACGGCCGCGCCTGGACCGCGCTGGCCGAGGCCGTGCGATTCTCTGGAAAGAGAGTGGTATGCCTCCGGTCTGGGCGATCGAGTGCGGGCCAGCGGGCCGCCGCGTCCCACACCGGTGCCATGGTGCGTGACGACGAGGCGTTCGTCCGCACCGCCGCGGCGGCCGGCATCGTTGTCGTCGACGACATCGACGCGGCCCTTGACCTCGTCGAGGCGCTGAGCGCCCCGGTCGTCGCCGGCCGCCGGGTCGGGATCATCACCACGTCGGGTGGTGCCGGCGGTCTGGCATCGGACCACCTGGCGAAGTACGACATCGACGTGCCTGTGCTCTCCGAGGCGACCCGCGAGCGGCTCGCAGCGGTTGTGCCGGCGTACGGCGCCGTGGCGAACCCGGTCGACGTGACCGCTCAGCTATTCACCGGCGACCTCGCGCGCTTCGGCGCGGTGGCCGCGACCGTGGCCGCGGACGATGAGATCGATGCGGTGCTCATCGTCGTCACCAACCTGAGCGGGGAGACAGCCCGGGTCGTCGCTGAGGGGATCGTCCGCGAGATGGCAGGCACGACCAAGCCGTGCCAGATCGCGTGGCTGGCCCCGGCCGCGAGGGTAAGTGCGGCTCGGGAGGTGCTGGAAGCCGCCGGCATCCGGGTGTACCACTCGGTCCCCGACGCGGTCCGTCCCCTGCACCGCCGGCTCCACGTGCCGGCGGCGCGGACCGGGGGTCTCGTGCCCCTCGACGCACGTCCGCGGACTGCGGTCTGGCAGGAACTGGCCGACTTGTCCGTCGTAACCGAGCACCGCGGCAGGCACCTGCTGGAAGCAGCCGGCATTGCCGTACCGGCCTCTGTGCTGGTCACGGGCAAGGCCGATCTCGAGCTCGCACGGCAGATGACGCCGCCGTACGTCGTGAAGATCCAGTCGCCGGACGTCCTCCACAAGACCGACGTCGGCGGAGTCCGCCTGGGGGTGACGCGCGCCGGCCTCGCCGAGTCCGTGGACGAGGTCCGTGCGGCCGTGGCCGCGCAGGTCCCGGACGCGACCGTCGAGGGCGTTCTGGTGCAGGAGATGGCCGACGTCGGCGTCGACCTTATCGTGGCCGTCCGGGCCGGCGATGACGGCTACCGCCCGGTCGTGACCGTCGGCGCGGGCGGCGTTGCCACCGAACTGTTCGGTGATATCGCCTCCGCCCTGGCCCCGATCGAAGCCGCCGATGTGGTCGCGCTGCTCCGCAAGCTGCGCAGCTGGCCGCTCCTCGACGGGTTCCGAGGCGCCACTCCCGCCGACGTCGACGGCCTTGCCACGGCGATCTCGGAACTGACCTGGCTCGCCGCCCAGGACCCCGCGCTCCGGGAGATCGAGATCAACCCGTTGCGGGTGGGTCCCAACGGCGTGACCGCGCTCGATCTCGTCTGCCTGCGCAGCGCGCAGGCCAATGAACCAACCACCCACTGAAGGAGATCTGATGATCATCGACTCGCACGCGCACCTGGTGGCACCGCCGTCGTTCCAGGCTGCCTGGACGATGATGGAGGCAGCCGGCCCCTACAGCGGCCGCACCCCGATGCACTGCACGCCGGACGAGCTCATCGAGTGGGCCGACAAGCAGATCGCCCTGATGGACGAGGTGGGGACCGACGTACAGCTCACCTCGGCGCGCCCGTACACGCTCAAGCACTCGCACAAGCCCGGCAAGCTCGTCGAGTGGTGGGTGCAGAACAACAACGACGCCGTCCACATCCAGGCCCAGGCGCGCCCCGACCGCATCAAGGGGGTCGCCGCGCTCCCGCAGCAGGCGGGTGAGCCGGTGTCGGTGGTGTTCGAGGAGCTGTCGCGGTGCATCGACGACCTCGGCTTCGTCGGGGTGCTCCTCAACCCGGACCCGGGCGAGGGTAACGGCCTCACGCCGACGATGGACTCCGAGTACTGGTACCCGCTCTACGAGAAGCTCGTGGAGTACGACGTACCGGCGCTCCTGCACTGCGCGGGCTGTTACGGCCGCGAGAACTTCAGCGAGCACTTCATCAGCGAGGAGTCGCTGGCGATCCTGTCGATGACCCGCGGCACGGTGTTCCAGGACTTCCCAACCCTCAAGATCGTGGTGCCCCACGGTGGCGGCTCGGTGCCGTACCAGTTGGGTAGGTGGGCGGCCCACACCGGCAAGCACAAGGGCTGGGGCGGCATCGATGAGTCCCTGCATGAGATGCGCCAGCTGCTGCGTCACTTCTACTACGACACCACGATCTATACGTCGCAGCGCCTGGACGGCTACATCGGGCCCGATCCGTCCGCGATCTACCACAGCACCACCGCGAATCAGACCAAGATCGTCGCGACCTTCTCCGG
>NZ_JBEXLC010000159.1:0-20394 GCF_040609795.1 Nocardia sp. NPDC004604 | reverse complement strand
GATAATGATGAGATAGAAATAGAAATTAATCCTGATGATATTACAGTAGATACATTTAGAGCATCAGGTGCAGGTGGACAACCGAGTGACACACCCCCCGCACCATCCCCAACCGAGTGACACACCTCCCGCACTACTCCCAACCGCTCGAGGCACCCGCGGGACACGCCAGACCCCCGGCGACCACGGAATAAACCCTCAGCCACCGACAACCGACCTACTCCAGCCCCATCCGCCCACTACTGCGTGCGAGCACAGCCGCTCCACCGAGCGACGGTCGGTCGCCCGATGTACCGCACTGAAAGGGATCAACGATGACCAGCACAGCCTCGACCACTGGAGCGCGGGCACATGCCCGGGCGCAAGCGGCCGTCGCGGAGATCGCGGGGCCGGAACTGCCCGAGGACGTCGCGGCGGCGAAGATCACCTTCGCACAGCGGATTCCGGCCGGTGGGTACGCGAATATCGTGCTCGGTCGCGGGACCAGGATTCGGCTGGGCGATGTCGCCGGTGCCGCGTGCGCGCACCTACTGCTGCTGCGCGCGGAAGCGCCGTGGGAGCGGCTCAATGTCGCCGACACCGTGAAGGTTCCGTGGCAGGCGTATCTCGGCACTGGACATCCGCTGCTCTCGGATCAGGGCCGAGTGCTGGCCACCATCGTCGCCGATACCTCCGGCCACCACGACACGCTGTGCGGACCGACACCGCCGGCGCGCGGACTGCTTCGGCTGGCGGGAGCCAAACAGGGCCTCGAGCCGCGGGATATCGCGCCGACCGTGTCCTTCTTCCGCGGTGTACGCGTCGAATCCGATGGCGCGCTGACCGCAACCGGCAGTGCCGCGCCCGGCGCATCGGTCGACCTGCTCATCCACCTGCCGGCGGTCCTGCTCATCGCGAACACCGCGCATCCGCTCGATGACCGGCCCGCGACCGATCTCGACATCGTCGCCTGGTCCGCGCCGGAAGAGCTTGCCGAACAACATAATTCCGACCCGGAGTATCTGCGGGCGGTCGAGAACACCGAACAGGCCTGGACGGCCACGACTCTGGAGGTAAGGGCATGACCTCGGCACCGACCCGCACCATCGTGCTCGACGAGACCGTACCAGCACGCGCGCCGTGGTCGACCGTGGTCCGCGCGGGTGATCAGCTCGAAATCATCGACCTGCACGGCAATCAGGCCGTCGACTGTCTGCTGTACTCAGCCGCCGACCACACCGACCGCTACAGCGCACAGACCACCATCGCCGCGCAGCGCAATATCTTCCTAGGCACCGGCAGTGTGCTACGCACCGATGTGGGCACCGCACTGATGACCGTCGTCGCCGACGAGGTCGGCAATCACGACACCATCGCGGGCGCCTGCTCCCAGGAGTCGAATACGCTGCGCTACGGCCACCACACCCGCCATCAGCACGCCTGCGTGGAGAACTTCCTCGCCGAGGCGCTGAAATGGGGCCTCGGCAAACGGGATCTGGTCTCGAATATCAACTGGTTCATGAACGTTCCGGTGGAGGCCGACGGCACCCTCGGCATCGTGGACGGCTTGTCCGCTCCCGGAAAGAAGGTCACCCTCCGCGCGGAGATCGACACCCTGGTGCTGGTGTCGAACTGCCCACAGATCAACAACCCCTGCAACGGCTTCGATCCCACGCCCGTGCGCATGGTGGTGACCCGATGACGGTGACCAACTTGTCGGCGAACGGTGCGACAAATCCGATTGGGTCGGGGCTGCCGACCGACAAGCGCTTTCATTCGATCAGCGGGACGGACACCCGCGGACAGTTCAGGGCGAACATCGGTGTCGACATGGCGGAGGCGTCGGAAATCACGCCTGCCGCTTCAGAATCCGCCGCACATGAACAGGGCCGAGGGGCGAACGGTGCCGATCCGGTCGGCGGGATCTCAACCGTCGCGATGGCCGGTCGGACAACCCCGATAACGGCTGCTGCGACCAGATTGGGTCACACGAAGGGCCGCGGCCTCGAAGTAACCGGCGATGCCGTATCGCGAATTGAAGTGCTGCGGCCCGGAATGCTGACCACCGTGCAGGATTGGCCGGGACGGATCGGCTACTGGCATATCGGAGTGCCCCCGTCGGGGCCTATGGACGACCTGTCGTTTCGACTCGGCAATCGGGTGCTCGGCAATGCTGAGGGCGCGGCCGGGCTGGAGTGCACCCTCGGTGGCCCCGCGCTGAAATTCTCCGCACCGACCTGGGTGTGCGTTACCGGCGCGCCGACCGATGTCACCGTGAACGGGACCCCCGTGCGGCAGTGGCGGACCGTGCTGGTTCCTGCGGGCGGGGTGCTCGATATCGGCGCGGTGCGCGGTCCCGGCATGCGCTGCTACGTGTTGCTCGCGGGCGGCCTCGAGCTTCCCGAATATCTCGGCAGCACGGCCACTTTCACGCTCGGCAAATTCGGCGGCAGCAAGGGCGATGCCGTGCGGGCGGGTGACACGCTGGAGCTCGGCCCGCACGTCGGCCGGATCGCGAAGGCGGTGCCGATGGAGGAGCAGCCGGTGCTGTCGCGACGCTGGGAACTGGCGGTTACCGAGGGGCCGCACGGCGCACCGGAGTTCTTCACACGCAAGGACTTCGACACCATTGTCGGCACCGACTACGAAGTGCACTTCAACTCCGATCGCACCGGTGTGCGGCTGATCGGCCCGAAGCCGGAGTGGGCCAGGACCGACGGCGGCGAGGCGGGCCTACATCCGTCGAATATCCATGACACCCCGTATTCGGTTGGGGCACTGGACTTCACCGGCGATACCCCGATTCTGCTCGGCCCGGACGGCCCCAGCCTCGGCGGTTTCGTCTGCCCGGTGACCGTCGTCGCCGCCGACCGGTGGAAGCTCGGCCAACTGTGCCCCGGCGATACCGTGCGCTTCGTCCCGATCCGCGCCGAGCACGCCGCCTCGATACGGGAACTCGGTCCGGCGCGGCGCGCGGCCTGGCCCGCCGTACTGTCCCCCGGTGGCGACGGCGATGACGGTGTATTGCGCCGCGCCGATGTCGACGACGAGATCGGCGTGACCTACCGCCGCCAGGGCAACGACGGTGTGCTCGTCGAATACGGCACCATGACACTGGATCTCGGCCTGCGCGCCCGGGTGCACGCCCTGCACCAACACCTGCTCGCGCTCGGCCTACGCGGGGTAGCCGAACTGACGCCCGGCGTGCGATCCCTGCAGATCCGAGTGGATCCGGCGATCCTGCCGGTACCCGCACTGCTGGACCTGCTGGCCGAGGCCGAAGCGCACATCCCCGCCGCCGATCGACTCGTGGTGCCGAGTCGCACCGTTCACCTGCCGCTGTCCTGGGACGATCCGTCGACGCGCGAGGCCATCACCCGCTACATGCACGGCGTACGCGCCGATGCCCCATGGTGCCCGTGGAATATCGAATTCATCCGGCGGATGAACGGATCGGCCTCGGTGCGGGAGGTGTACGACACCGTTTTCGGCGCCGAATATCTGGTGCTCGGCCTCGGCGACGTCTACCTCGGCGCGCCGGTCGCGACGCCGACCGATCCGCGCCACCGTCTGGTCACCACCAAATACAATCCGGCCCGCACCTGGACTCCCGAGAACGCCGTCGGCATCGGCGGGGCCTACCTGTGCATCTACGGTATGGAGGGTCCGGGCGGCTACCAGTTCGTCGGACGCACCACCCAGGTATGGAACCACCACGCCGACAGAGACGAATCCCCTTGGCTGCTCCGCTATTTCGACCGGATCCGCTGGTACCCCGTCGAAGCCGACGAACTGCTGGACCTGCGCGCCGATTTCGCGGCGGGCAAGGTCGAGGTGCGGGCCGAGGACGGGGAGTTCGCCCTCGCCGAATACCGGAAGTTCCTGTCCGACAATGCCGAATCCATCGATGAGTTCCGCGCACGGCAAGCCGACGCGTTCGCCGCCGAACGCGACTCCTGGCGGCAGGCGGGCGAACTCCCGGCCTGACCCGCGCTACCAGCCGAAAAGCTCGGCCATATCGATGGACTCGTCATCCCAGACTTCCTCGATACGGCGGCGCTCGGCCTCCGGCAGCTCCGGTGACCAGCCACAGCGCCGCCAGAAGTCCTCTCGCTGTTCCGGAGTAATCCTTCTCGGCTCGCTCATGGCGCTCACCCCTGCGTTGCCGCGGTCCTGCTGCCATTGATTGTGGGCCTGTTCCGGCTGCGATATGCCGGAACAGGCCCATATTCCATAACGGCGTGGCCGATTTCGATTTCGGCCTCGAGCTGATCCTCGACGGCCTGGAGCGGCTGAGGGGCGCGTGATCAGACGCCGAGCGCTTCGATGACGAGCCCGGCCGCCGCGGCACCGGAATACTGCTGCTGCCCGGCGATCAGGTTGCCGTCGCGCACGGCGTGCGACTCGAAGCGGCTCGCCACAATGAAATTGGCGCCGTTGCGTGCCTCGTCCTCGATGCGGAAGGGCTGGATGGCGTAGCCCTGCTCGGAATTGGCGAAGCCGGTACGGTTCGTCGAGGGCATGCGGTTGTCGCCCGCACGGACCATTGCGCAGCGCAAGCGGGCGTCCGGCCCGTCAGTTCACCGAAAGCCGAATCCTTTGCCGGGGAAGGCATTTCAGTGATCTAGTCGGATCCACGTGTGGTCGCCTGCGGACTCACCTGGTCGCGAATGATGCGCAGTCCGGCGACGAAGGCATCGAGTTGGTCCGGGCTCAGCAGGCCGGTGAACCAGCGCTCGATGACCTCGAGATAGTCGGGCAGTAGGCGCGCCAATTGGGTCGCGCCGGCCGCGGTGAGTACGGCATAGGAGCTGCGGCGGTCCGCGGAATCCAGTTCGCGGCACACGAATCCATTGCGTTGCAGCCGGTCGACGAGCCGGGTGACACCGCTGGTCGACAGATTCGTCTGGGCGGCGAGATCGGTCATCCGCAGCCGCCGCCCCGGCGAGCGGCTCAATCGCATCAGCGCATTGACATCGAGGCCGGACAGACCGTGCTTCTTCCAGGTCGGTTCCAATTTGCCGGCCAGTCCGTCGTAGGCCTCGTAGAGCAGGCCCATGGTGGTGAGTCGGGGGTCATCGAAGAGGTCTGTCGTGTCCACGACTCCGAGCGTAGCCGAGAATAGTTGCGATGGGGATAGTTGACATGAGGAATACCTCTGACTAAGTTGTTGTCAGCGCAATATTCCTCACGGCAACAAAATGGAGATTCAGATGACTGGCACGCTGCGTTGGGTCGCGGGATTCCGTTCCACCCTGGTCAACCCCGCCGAGCGGATCCGTTTCGCGGAACCGCGCGATTTCGCCGATCACACGGTGCGTCAGGTGCTGCACCTGGTCGGCGGCGGTGAGCAGCTGCGGGTGCGACTGACCAACCGCTACGGTTCGGCGCCGGTGACAATCGGTGCGGCGCGCATCGCGGTGCGCAAGTCGGGCGAGGAGATCGTGGCCGAGACCGATACCGAACTGCGCTTCGACGGCCAGGCGGGCACGATCATTCCCGCTGGTGCCGACATCATCAGCGACCCGATCGATTTCACCGTCGCGGCGGGCACCGATCTCGCGCTGAGCCTGTACCTGCCCGAGGCGACCGAGCTGGCCCCCTTCTCACAGCTGCCGATGGAACCCAGCTACGTGACGACCGGCGACCAGACCTCCGCACTCACGCTGCCCGACGCCGAACAGACCACCTCACGCTTCTACGTGACCGGCGTAGATGTGCTGACCGCGAGCACCGATCCGATCGTCGTCGCATTCGGCGACTCCTGGTTCGAAGGCGTCGGCTCGACCTCGGGTGCGAACCGCCGCTCGGTCGACATCCTCAACGAACATCTCATCTCCGGCTGGGTGGTCAATCAGGGGATCGGCGGAAACCGCCTGCTGACCGACCAGGTCGGCGAGCACGGCCTCGCCCGCTTCGATCGCGACGTCCTCGCCGTCCCCGGAGTCACGCACGTGGTGCTGCACTTCGGCGTCAACGACCTCATCCTTGACAACCACACCTCCCCCGCGAACGACCTGATCGCAGGGTTCACCGCCCTCGCCGAACGCGCGCGTGCCGCCGGACTGAAGGTCTACGCGAACACCATCGGCCCCTTCGCCGGCGTGATCTACCCCGACCTCAATGTCGACGAGGGACGCCCCGTCCGCCACACCGTCAACGAATGGCTGCGCACCACAAACATTTTCGACGCCGTCTTCGACGTAGCAGCCGCCGTAGAAGACCCCCAGAACCCCGACTACATCCACCCCGACCTGGATTCCGGCGACGGCCTCCATCTCAACGACGCAGGCGCGTTGATCATGGGCGAAACCATGACACTTCCTGGTCTCACCCACTGAATCACCGCCCCTGGTACCGGCACGAAATCCC
The DNA here is from genome assembly GCF_040609795.1 of Nocardia sp. NPDC004604. Classification (NCBI taxonomy): domain Bacteria; kingdom Bacillati; phylum Actinomycetota; class Actinomycetes; order Mycobacteriales; family Nocardiaceae; genus Nocardia; species Nocardia sp. NPDC004604. The sequence goes on along the minus strand of NZ_JBEXLC010000159.1, from coordinate 14,043 downwards.
GTGCCGGTACGAGCTTTCCGCCCGTCGCCAGAAAATCACCTACACAGCAAGGCCATTGAACTCCGCGCCAAACGCCCTCCAGATCACGACCCGCCCCCACCCATCCGATAGTCCCCGAGAATGCACTGGCGCAGGGGTGTTCTCGGCGTTTGCCTGCGAGAGTGCATGGTGATCGCTCGTCCAGGACGCCCCTTGGGGGCGAGCTGGGGTGAGACGGCACACGGAGGGCTCGAGGGGCACCGTCCAAAGCGGGCTAAGAACTGAGCCCGCGGAGGACAATCTCGAGGCCGAGGCGGAATTCTGTTGCGGAGTCGATGTTCTGAGCGTCGGTGGCGGTTTCGGTGAGGAGGGGGTAGGCGGTTGGGGAGAGTTGGGTCATGGTGGTGGTGCCCGGGCCGGAGAGGGGGCCGTAGTGCTCGTTCTGGAGGTGGCCGACAAGGAAGGCCATGAGGGTGCGTTGGGCCAGGACTCGGGCTGGGCCGGTGAAGCCCGCGTCGGTGAGGATCGTGAGCATCGCCTCGATCCAGCGCAGGCTGGCGGGGGAAGTCTGGCGGTGGCGCACTACGAGTGGGACCGCCGCGGGGTGGGCGGAGGCCGCGGTTCGCATGCGGTCCAGTAGGGCCGTGATGCGGTCGCGCCAATTCGGATCGGCCGGTGGGGTGAGGTCGATGGTGGCGAGGAGGTGGTCAACGACCAGCACCTCCAGTTCGTCGCGGTCGGCGACATAGCGGTAGAGCCCCATGGTGGCGATGCGGAGTTCCTTCGCGACCGCGCGCATGGTGAGGCCGGACCGGCCGTCGCGATCCAGCACCGCGATGGCGGCGGCCGCGATGGCGGGGCTGGTCAGCGAGCGAGGACGGGGCACGGGTTGACAGCGTACAAGGTACGCGCATACTTGTCGTAGGCGTACGTCGTACACCTACGAAGGGAGTTTCCATGTCCTTGCCGACCACGGTGGCCGATCGGGCACTCGTCACCATCGCCGACAGCACAATTCAGATCCCGGATCAGGACTGCCTGATACACCTGCAGTTCCGCCGCTTCGCGGGATGCCCGATCTGCAACCTGCACCTGCGCTCGTTCGCCGTCCGGCACGATGAGATCCTCGCCGCGAATATCCGCGAGGTCGTCGTCTTCCATTCCAGCGCAGCCGAATTGCGCAGATACGAGGGCGACCTCCCGTTCGACCTGATCGCCGACCCGACCCGAATCCTCTACCGCGAGTTCGGCATCGAATCCACACCCCGCGCCCTACTCGACCCGCGCGCCTGGCCCACCATCATCCGCGGCGTCGTCACCGCGACCAGAGCAGTCCTGCGCAAGGAAAAGCCCGCTCCCCCAGCCAAACCCGAGGGCGGGCGCCTGGGCCTGCCCGGCGATTTCCTCATCGCCCCCTACGGCCGAGTCCTGGCCAGCAAACTCGGCCAACACGCCGACGACCAATGGTCGGTCGACGAACTACTCGCGCTCGCACCCAGCACCGAGGCCCGGCATTGACCATCGAGTGCCCGAAGCTCGTCACAGCATGCGGCCCTGCCCCTGCCACCAACGAAACAGGCCAGCGTTGCGGCGATGGTGTCCGACTCAGGGCATCAGTGACGCCGGATCCACCGTGAATTCAAAAGGACTGCGCAGGGTGACGGTGTCTCCAGCCGCCACCCGGTGCGTCCGTTCGTAGGTGTCGTCCGCACCAAGGGCATGCGCGAACAGGACCGGCAACATTTCCTCGCGGAGTTGGCCTTTGAACGGGTTGATCTCGACGTGCCAGTAGTTCGGGATACCGGCGGCGGCGTAGAGAACGGGCTTGACCATGCGGTCCTGCAGGGTCGTTGATTTAGATACCACTTCGACGACCAGTTTCACCTGTTCGGCCGGAACACCCCGGGCGTCCCAGTCGATCGGGCCGGTAGCCACCATGACATCGGGAATCGGCTCGTCATCGCCGATCAGCACCCCGACGCCTTCCAGCACGACATACCCAGGTGGCACAACATCAACGAGTGCGCGCACCAGCCATTGAATCAGCCATTGATGTCGTGGTTTGGGAGCAGCGTTCACGACGAGCTGGCCATTCAGCACCTCGTACCGTAATCCGTCTTCGGGCATGTGATCGAGGTCCTCGGCAGTCCAACGATCGGACCTGGGAACGGGCATTGCCATTGGAACCACCTCCAACCTCGCCGAACGGGAGCGGACGATGTCCGCTGACTCCGCCCAAGTCTAGCCGGAGCCCCACACCTCAGCGGCGTGTCAGCAATGGCCGGATGCTCGGTCGAGTCCTGGCGTCGAGCCGAGTCAAATGGTGGGCACATCCGATTGCAAAGCCACCATATGACTCGGCTCGATGGTAGGGCTGGCAGTAGCAAGCACGGAGCCCCGCACCTCTGTTGAGGTGCGGGGCTTTTGGGTCGGTAATGCGCTTTCGGCTATTCGACGATCACGATGCGCACGTTCTCGTCCGCGGCGTCGGTTGGTTCGTCGAGGGTGACGAACCAGTGGCTGACCTCGCCGTCGGCGAGGTCGTCGGCGATCTCGTCGGCGCTGGGCAGCACCGACAGGGCACCGGCGGTTGCCGAGGACAGGAACTCCAGCAGGGCGGTCCGGCCGGAGGCGGCGGTGGTGAACGTTGTCGACTCGTAGTCGATCTCGTATTCCGAGCGCACGCGATCCGACTGCGCCAGCGCCTCGGTCTGGCTGAGTGCCTGGACCGATCCGTCCGCCGCGAGCACCACGAAGGCCGGGTGTTCCTCGGCCAGCGGGCGCACGCGGTCCGCGTAGGACACCGGATGCGATGGCGCGGAGGCCAACTCGGCCTGCACCGTCGGATCGCTCGGCACCAGCCAGTTGATCGGGGCGTCGACCGGTTCCAGGGTGATCCCGAAACCGGCTCCGGCAGCGACCATGTCGTCGGCACTCAGATCACCGGCGAACAGGCAGGCGGCACCGGCCTTCTGGATGGCCCAGACCGCGACCACCGCTTCCACCGAACGCGGCAGCGCGACCGCGATCACATCGCCGGGTCCGGCACCGCGCTCGATGAGCACCCGCGCCAGCTGCGAGGAACGGCGATCCAGCACGTGGTAGGCGATTTCGTCGCCGTCGACGAGCAGTGCGGGGGCCTCCGGATCCGCCTCGACGACCTCGCCGAGCACCTTCGACACCGTGCGCGCGCCGAGCCGGCCGACCGGCTCCGGCGCGGGAGCCGTTGCCGCGATACCGGATTCGGCGAGCAGGCGAGCGCGCTCACCGGCGTCGAGGATATCGATATCGCCGACGAGTCCCGTCGGATCGCCGAGCAGCGCGTCGAGGACCCGGATCAGCCTGGTGGACAGGGTTTCCACCTCATCGGCGGTGAACCGGCTGAGCAGGTACTCGAGGGTGAACTCGAGCTTGGACTCCGCGGTGACCTGCAGGGTCAGCGGGTAGTGCGTCGTGCTGTCGACGCCGACATCGGTCACCGACATGCCGTCGATCGAACTCGCGGCCGCGATCGCCTCGCGATCGATCGGATACGACTCGAATACCAGCAGCGTGTCGAACTGCGATCCGATTCCGGCGGCGCGCTGGATATCGGCGAGTCCGACGTAATGATGGTCGAGCAGTTCGGTCTGGTCGCGCTGCAATCGCTTGAGCTGATCGTCGATGGTCGCGCGGTCGTCGATGCGCACCCGGATCGGGAGCGTATTGATGAACAGACCGACCATCGATTCCACACCGGGCAACTCGGCGGGCCGACCGGAAACCGTTGCACCGAATACCACATCGGCGCGACCGGTGAGCCTGCCGAGCAGAATGCCCCAGGCCGCCTGTACCAGCGTGTTCACCGTGATGCCGAGATCGGCGCAGTGCTTGGTGAGCTGGTGGGTGCGGTCGGCGTCGATCTCGGTGACCAGCTTGCCGGTCTCGTAGGTCTCGGCCGTCCGCGCGGGCGTCGCCAGTTCGGTCGGTTCGGTCGCACCGTCGAAGGCCTCGGCCCAGATCCGCAGCGACGCGTCCTGGTCGCGGGTGGCGAGCCAGTCTAGGAAGTCGCGGTAGGAGGAGACCTGCGGCAGCGCCGACTGCTCGCCACGCGTCGCGTAGAGCACCAGCAGATCCCGCATGAGCAGCGGCATCGACCAGCCGTCGACCAGTACGTGGTGGGTGGTGATGGCCAGCGACCACTCCTCGGCGGCGGTGCGGAACAACGTGTAGCGCACCAGCGGCGGCGCGGACATATCGAAGCGATCCGCGTGATCGGCCTCGATCCGCCGCTGCAGTTCCTCGGCCCGCTCGGCCTCCGGCAGCTCGGTGAGATCCACCACGCGCCAGGGCACTTCGAGCCGATCGAGTACGACCTGCATGGCCCGACCCATGGCGTCGGTGACGAAGGCGGTGCGCAGGTTCGGGTACCGATCCAGGATCGCCTGCGCGGCCGCGTGCAGCCGTTCGATATCCACCGTTCCGGCCAGCCGCACCACGGCCTGCATGGTGTAGACGTCCACGGTGGCCGTGGTCATCAGCGCGTGGAAGAGCAGACCGGACTGCAGCGGCGAGACGGGCCACACATCGGTGAGCCCGGGGTAGGTCCGCTCCCACAGGTCGATATCGGACTGGCCGACCCGCACCAGCGGCAGATCCGACGGTGTGTGCCCACCGGCATCCGGGCGTTGCGCGTGCTCGGCCAGCACCGTCAGCGCGGTGATCCACAGATCCGCCAGCTCCTGCACCCGCTCCGGGCCGAGCAGGCCCACCGGGAATTCGAAGGTGGCGAGCAGGCGCGGACCAGTGTCCGCATCGTCGGTGGTGACGGTGATATCGACCGCACCGTTGGCGGGCATATCGGCGGCACGCTCGGTCCTGATCGCCGCGTCCTGATACCGGAAGCTCACCTGACCCACCTGCGGCAGATGCAGCAGACCGTGGCCGGCACCCTGATCCGGCACCGCGAGCAGTTGCTCCTTCACCGACTTGACGATGGCGCCCGCGGCGGCCCCGCCGGTGAACGCATCGGCCAGATCGATATCGCCCAGTGTGAGCCGGGCCGGATAGGTGGTGGTGAAAGCACCGACCGTGCGGGACAATTCGGCATCGCGGACCGCCGCGCGCCCATCGCCATCGAGCCGGATCAGCACATCCGATCCGTGCTGTTCGCCGCGCCAGCGCACCAGCGCCATGGCCAATGCCGAAAGCAGCCCGTCCGGCACACCGCCGTGGAACCGCGCCGGAACGGTGGTGAGCAGGATCTCGGAGACCGCCGTCGGCACCTCGACCCGAACCCGCCGCACCGAGGCGACGGTGTCCTGTGCGGGATCGAAGGCGCGCGCGCCCAGCAGCGGATCCGGCGTGGCCGAAACCTCGTGCCAGAACGGCAGTTCGACGGCACGGGCACTCGCATCCTCGGTCAGGCCGTATGCCCAGCGCCGCAGCGAGGTGCCGACCTCCGGCAGTGCGACCGGCTCGGCCGCGACCAGATCGCGCAGATCCGCGGTCAGCACGCCGAGGGACCTCGGGTCGGCCGCGAAGGCGTGCACCACGACCAGCACGAAATTGCCGCCGTCGAGCTTGTCCGCGGTGATGCGCACGAACTGCACCATCACACCGTTGGCCGGATCGAGACGATCCGCCGCGGCGCCGCGTTCGCTATCGGCGAGCCGCATGAGCTCGTCGTAGCCGTAGTCCTCGGTCCGGGTGGCATCGACCGAAACCTCGTGCACCAGTGCATCGATATCGATGGCGCCGCGCTCTAGTGCTGCGAATGTCCAGCCATCGCCCACCTGGCGCAGTTGGGTGCGCAGGGCGTCGTGCCGGTCGACGATCGTGCCGATCGCCGCGCGCAGTCCGTCGCGATCGAATTCGCGTGGCAGGGCCACCGTCGCCTCATGGGCGAGGCGCTGGTAGGACGCGCCACCGGCCAGCACGGCCGCGATACTCGGCGGCAGCGGGATCTCGCCGACCCCGCCACCGGGCAGCTCCGCCATTGTCGGACGCAGCTCCGCGGTCGAGGTGGCGATCGCCGCGAGTCCGGCGACACTGCGCTGATCGAAGACATCGCGCACGGAGAACACCACGCCCAGCGCCTTCGCCCGCGATACCAACTGGATCGACAGAATGCTGTTACCGCCGAGGGCGAAGAAGTCGTCATCGGCGCCGATCCGCTCGATACCGAGCACATCGGCGAACACACCGGCCACGATCTGCTCCACCGGCGAGACCGGGGCGCGGAATGCGGCATGTTCGAAGGTGGGCTGCGGCAGCGCATTTCGATCGAGCTTGCCATTGGCGTTGAGCGGCAACGCTTCCAGCGCCAGGAAGGCACTCGGCACCATGTAGGACGGCAGCTCCGCGGCCAGCGCCGACTGCAGTGCGCGCTTATCGAGTTCACCGCTGGTCGGGACGACATAGGCGACGAGGCGGTCGCCGAGCGCCGGATCGGTGTGCGCGAGCACGGCGGCCGAGGTGATCGAGGTCTGCCGCAGCAGTGCCGCCTCGATCTCGCCGAGTTCGATGCGGAAACCGCGGATCTTCACCTGGAAGTCGGTGCGGCCACGGTATTCCAGCTCACCGTCGGCATTCCACGCCACCAGGTCACCCGTGCGGTACATGCGCACGCCGGACTCGAACGGGTCGGCCACGAACCGCTCCGCGGTCAGATCCGCCCGTCCGAAGTAGCCGCGCGCCAATTGCGCACCGGCCAGGTACAACTCACCGGACACCCCGACCGGCACCGGCCGCAAGCGCGAATCCAGCACGTAGACACGGCTGTTCCACTCCGGCGCACCGATCGACACCGAGACGGCATCCGCATCGGTCACCTCGTGGTTGGTGATCGACACCGCGGCCTCGGTCGGACCGTAGAGGTTGAACAGCTTGGCGGCATTGGCCTTGCGGAACCGCTGTGCGGTCGCGGCGGGCAGTGCCTCACCGATCGCCAGCACCCGGCACAAGGACTCGGGCAGCTTGCCGTCCGATTCGGTCAGCAGGGCGTCCAACATCGACGGCACCACATGCAATGTGGTGACACCGGCATCGCGCATCAGGGTATTGAGGTACCCCGGATCGCGATGTCCGTCGGCGGTCGCGATGACCAGTCGGCCCCCGGACACCGCGGCCGACCAGAACTCCCATACCGAAAGGTCGAAGGTCGCGGCCGTCTTGAGCAGCACCGCGTCTTCGGCGCCGAGGCCGAATTCGCTGGTCTTCCACTGCAACTGGTTGGCGATCGCACTGTGCGGCAGTGCCACACCCTTCGGCTGGCCGGTCGAACCCGAGGTGAAGATCACGTACGCGGTATTCGCCGCGGTCAGCGTGCCGAGTCGTTCGTCTCCGGATACCGGCGCATCCGAGTACGGCGACAGGTCGAGTTCATCGATGGCCACCGAATCCACCGTCGCGGAGGTGAAGCCCTCGCGACCGGTGGTCAGCACGCACACCGGAGCGGCGGTGCCGAGGATGTACTCGACGCGGTCGGCGGGCTGATCCGGATCGACGGGCACATACGCCGCACCGGCCTTGGCCACCGCGTACATCGCGACGACCAGATCAACCGACCGGCGGATCGCCAGCGCGACCCGATCCTCCGATCCGACACCACGCTCGATCAGGTACCGCGCCAGGCGGTTCACCTGCGAATCGAGTTCGGCATACGTCAGCGTCGCGTAGCGACTCGTTGAGGGGTGGTGGTCGGGCGACGGGTGGGCGAGCTTCAGCTTGCCGCCGGTGGGCACATCCGCGACCAGCGCGATCGCGTCCGGCGTCGCGGCCACGGTCGCATCGAGCAGCGATACCAGCGTCGCGGTGGTATCGACCGCATGCGCGGTGTCATTCCACTGCGTGAGGATCCGCGTGCTCTCCTGCGGTGCGAGCAGATCGATCTCGCCGACCGGCTGCGCCGCATCGGCGACGATCGCGTCCAGTACCCGCAGGAACCGGTCCGCAAAGCCCTGCACCGTGGCCTCGTCGAACAGGTCGATGGCATAGCCGAATTCGGTGACGATCTCGGCCGGGGTGCCGTCATCGGCGTAGCGGTCGTAGAGCGTGACGTGCAGATCGGTCTTGGCCAGCTGTGAATCGAAGTTCACCGCGCTCACCGACAGGCCGGGCAGTGTGAAGGTGGTCTCGGCCAGGTTCTGGAACGAAAGACCGATCTGGAACAGCGGATTGCGCGCCGTCGAACGCTCCGGGTTGAGCACCTCGACCAGCCGCTCGAACGGCACATCGGCGTTCGCGAACGCCTCCAGATCCCGTTCGCGCACATCGGCGAGCAGATCGGCGAAGGTATCGCCGGACCGCACCCGGGTACGGAACACCAGGGTGTTGACGAACATGCCGATCAGATCGTCGAGTTCGCGCTCGCCGCGACCCGCGATCGGCGTACCGACGGCGATATCGTCGGTGCCCGACAGCCGGGCCAGCAGCACCGCGAGCGCCGCGTGCACGACCATGAACAGCGAGGCGTTATTGGCCCGCGCCAATTCGTGCAGGCGAGCGTGCTTATCCGGCGCGATCTCGAAGCGAATCGCCTTGCCGTGGAAGCTCTGCGCGGGCGGACGCGGCCGGTCCGCGGGCAGCTCCAGCTGATCGGGCAGACCCGCGAGCGTGGACTGCCAGTAGGCGACCTGCTGTGCGGCAAGCGATTCCGGATCGTCCTCGGAGCCGAGCACCGAACGCTGCCACAGCGCGTAGTCGGCGTACTGCACCGGCAACGGCAGCCACTGCGGGATCTCCCCCTGCGCCCGTGCCACATACGCCGCCATGACATCGCGGGCCAGCGGGCCCATCGACGAACCGTCGGCCGAGACGTGGTGCACCGTGAACGCCAGCACGTGATCGTGTTCGGCGATCCGGAACAGCGTGACCTTCAGCGGCACCTGCACGGTGACATCGAAGGTGGTGAGCGCGAATTCGATGACCGTGCGCAGCAGATCCGACTCGTCGATATCGGTGACGGTCAGCCGTGGGACGGACTGATCGGCGGGCTGGATCACCTGGTGCGGACCGCTGGCCGAACTCGGGTAGGTGGTCCGCAGCACCTCGTGCCGCGCGAAGACGTCACCGAGCGCCTGTTCGAGTGCCGCCACATCGAGCGCACCGGACAGCCGCACGGCGAGCGGAATATTGTCCACCGCCGAGGTGGCCGTATCGAACTGGTTGAGGAACCAGTACCGCTGCTGCGCGGGCGAGAGCGGAATACGGGCCGGGCGCTCCCCGGCCACCAGGCGCGGCCTGGTGCGGCCGGATCCGGCATTGTGTTCGGCCTTGGCCGCCAGCGCGGCGACCGTCGACGCCTCGAACAGGTCGCGCACCGCGAGCTGGGTATCCAGTGCCGCGCCGATGCGCGCGGTCACCTGGGTGGCCAGCAGCGAGTTGCCGCCGAGTTCGAAGAAGTCGTCATCCAGGCCGACCCGGGCGATGCCGAGCACGTCGCAGTAGATGCTCGCCACGATCTCCTCGATCGGGGTCGACGGTGCGCGGAACACCTTCGCCTCGAAGACGGGAGCGGGCAATGCCTTTCGATCGAGCTTGCCGGAGGCATTGAGCGGGAACGCGTCCAGCACCACGAAGGCCGTCGGCACCATGTAGGCGGGCAGATCGGCCGCGAGTTCGGCGCGCACCGCGTCGATATCGACGCTACGGTCGGCCGCCGCGATCACATAGCCGACCAGCTGATCACCGAGGCGATCGTCGGAGCGGACCACCACGGCGGCCTGGGCGATCGCATCCAGCGCGGTCAGCGCGGATTCGATCTCACCGAGTTCGATGCGCAGACCGCGCAACTTCACCTGGAAGTCGGTGCGGCCCAGGTACTCCAGCTCGCCATTCGCAGTCCAGGTGACCAGGTCACCGGTGCGGTACATGCGCTCGCCGGAGCCGAACGGGTTGGCCACGAAGCGATCCGCGGTCAGATCCGCACGCGCCACATAGCCGCGCGCCAGCTGATCACCCGCGAGGTACAGCTCACCCGGCACCCCGATCGGAACCGGGTGCAGCCGTGAATCCAGCACGTACACCTCGGTATTGAAGACCGGAGCGCCGATCGGCACCGAGACGGTGTCGGCGTCGGTCACCTCGTGATAGGTGACATCGACCGCGGCCTCGGTCGGACCGTACAGGTTGTGCAGCCAGACACCGGTCAGCTCGCGCAGCCGCTGTGCGGTCACCGCGGGCAGCGCCTCACCGGAGGCGAAGACATTGCGCAGGTCGAAGCATTCGCCCGCCCGGTCATCGGCCACGAAGACCGAGAGCATGGACGGCACGAAGTGCACCGTGGTGACCTGCTCCTCGGCAATGGTCTGCACCAGGTACGCCGGATCGCGATGCCCGTCGGGCCGTGCGATGACCAGGCGCGCCCCGACCTGCAGCGGCCACCAGAATTCCCAGACCGACACATCGAAGGTGGCCGGCGTCTTCTGCAGCACCACATCGCCGCGATCCAGCCCGTATTCGGACTGCATCCAGACCAGGCGGTTGACGATGGCGGCGTGGCTGACCGCGACACCCTTCGGGCGACCGGTCGAACCGGAGGTGAAGATCACGTACGCGGTATTCGAAGGCCGCAGCGGCACCAGACGTTCCGCATCGGTCACCGGCTCGTCGGAGTACTCCGACAGATCCAGCGCCGCGATATCCAGCGCCGCAGTGCTGCCCGCGTCGAATTCGTCGGCCGCGGTGGTCAGCACGCACACCGGGTCCGCGGTGTCGAGCACATACCGGGTGCGCTCGGCCGGATGATCCGGATCGATCGGCACATACGCACCACCGGCGACGCTCACCGCGTACATGCCGATCACCAGCTCGAAGGACCGGCGCATACCGAGCGCGACCATCGAATCCGGACCGACACCCAGCGAGATCAGGTGCCTCGCGAGTTGATTCACCCGTGCGCTGAACTCGCCGTAGGACAGACTCGTCCCCTCGAACGTGAGCGCAGTCGCCTTCGGACTCCGGGCGGCCTGGTCCTGGAACATCGAGACCAGGGTGAGCTCGGCGTCGACGACATGCGCGGTGTCGTTCCAGGTGTCGAGCACCTTCGTGCGTTCGGCGGCATCGAGCAGATCGACGTCACCGACCGCGGCGGCCGGGTCCGCGACCACCGCGCGCAGCAGGCGGACCAGCCGTTGCGCGACACCGGCAATGGTGCGGGCGTCGAACATATCAGTCGCATAGGCGAATTCGGCGGTCATGCCGTCGGCATTGCCGGCCGCATCGATGCGGTCCGCGAGGTTCAGATGCAGATCGAATTTCGCGGTCACCACATCGAGCGGAACGCCGGCCACTTCGAGGCCGGGCAGCTCGAAGGCCGCCTCGCCGGTGTTCTGGAACGACAGCATCACCTGGAACAGCGGATGCCGCGCCTGCGAACGGGCCGGGTTGAGGATGTCGACCAGCCGCTCGAACGGCAGGTCCGCGTGGCCGAAGGCGGCCAGATCGGTTTCCCGGGCCCGGGCGACCAGCTCGGCGAACGACGCACCCGCATCGACTGCAGTACGCAGCACCAGCGTATTGACGAACATGCCGATCGCATCGTCGAGCACGGCCTCACCGCGACCGGCGACGGCGGTACCGATAGCGATGTCATCGGTACCGGACAGTCGCGCCAGCAGTGCCGCGAAGGCCGCGTGCACCACCATGAACAGGCTCGCGCCCTGTGCGCGGGCCAGTGCGTTGAGTTCGGCCAGCAGCTGTGCGTCGATGCCGAATTCGTAGACGTCACCACGGTTGGACGCGATGGCCGGACGCGAACGATCCGACGGCAGGTCCAGCTGATCGGGCAGTCCGGCCAGGCTTTCGGACCAGTACGCGACCTGCTTGGCGATCAGCGAGGCCGGATCGTCCTCGGAGCCGAGGGTTTCGCGCTGCCACAGCGCGAAGTCGGCGTACTGCACCGGCAGCGGCGCCCAGGCCGGCGATTCGCCACGGTTGCGGGCCGCGTAGGCGACCATCACATCGCGGGCCAGCGGACGCACCGACCAGCCGTCACCGGAGATGTGGTGCACCACGAAGACCAGCACGTGGGTATCCGGCAGCGACCCGTCCATCGGGGCCTCGAGCCGGAACAGCTCGGCCCGCACCGGAACCTCGGCGGTGACATCGAAGCCGGTGAGTACCAGCTCGCTGATGCGATCGCGAATATCGGTCTCCGACACCACGATCGGGGTCAGGTCGAGGTGGACCTGACCGGCGGGCAGCACGACCTGCACACCATGGCCGTCGGCGGTCTCCGGGTAGACGGTGCGCAGCACCTCGTGCCGGTCCATCACATCCGCGACGGCCAGCCGCAGCGCATCGGTATCGAGTGCACCGGTGAGCCGGACCGCCAGCGGGATGTTGTTGACGGCGGTCTGGTTGTCGAAGCGGTTGAGGAACCACATCCGCTGCTGGGCCAGCGACAGCGGAATCTGTTCCGGCCGCGGTCCGGCCACCAGCTCCCGGCGACCACCGGTCCCCTGCTGCGCCTCCATCCGCGCGGCCAGCGCGGCCACATTCGGCGCCTCGAACAGCAGCCGCACCGGAATGCGGGTATCGAGTGCGGCGCCGAGGCGGGCGACCACCTGGGTGGCGATCAGCGAGTTGCCGCCGAGATCGAAGAAGTCGTCGTCGAGACCGACCGCGCGCCCGCCCTCGGCGCTCGAAAGACCGAGCACCTCGGCGAAGGTATCGGCCACGATCTCCTCGATCGGGGTCGACGGCGCGCGGAATTCCCGTGCCTCGAAGGCGGGTTCGGGCAGTGCGCGGCGGTCCAGCTTGCCGTTCGGGTTCAGCGGCATGGCGTCGAGTACCAGCAGTGCCGCGGGCACCATGTACGACGGCAGCTGCCCGGTCAGGTGCCTGCGCAGCTCGTCGACATCCACCTCGCCGCCGTTCACCGGCACCACATAGCCGACCAGCTGATCGCCGGTACGGGCATCCGAGCGCACCAGCGCCACGGCCTGTGCGACCGCATCGTGCGCGGTGAGGGCGGTTTCGATCTCACCGAGCTCGATGCGCAGACCGCGCAGCTTGACCTGGAAGTCGGTGCGGCCCAGGTAGTCGATGGCGCCATCGGCGGCCCTGGTGACCAGGTCACCGGTGCGGTACATGCGTGCGCCGGGTGCGCCGAACGGGTTGGCAACGAAGCGATCCGCGGTCAGATCGGCGCGACCGAAGTAGCCGCGCGCCAACTGCGCACCCGCGAGATAGAGCTCACCCGCGACACCCGGCGGCACCGGGTGCAGACGCGAATCCAGGACGTAGGCCTGCGAATTCCACACCGGCAGGCCGATCGGCACCGCGCCATCGACCTTTTCGGCAACGGGGCCATGGGTCGCGTGGACGGTGAATTCGGTTGGGCCGTACAGGTTGTACAGCTCGGCCGAACTCACCTTGCGAATGGCCTGCGCCGCATCGGCGGTGAACGCCTCACCGGCAATGAGCAAGGCACGCAGCGATTCCAGCGCCGCACCACCGGCAGCATCCACACTGCCCGCGAACACGGTCAGCATCGAAGGCACGAACGAGGTCATGGTGACCCGCTCGGCCGCGATCACATCGGCCAGGTACTGCGGGTCACGATGCCCATCCGGGCTCGCCACCACAATCCGGCCACCGGTGCTCAACGGGCCGAACAACTCCCACACCGACACGTCGAACGTCGCCGGGGTCTTGAACAGCACCACATCATCGGCACCGATGCCGTATTCGCCGGTGATCCAACGGATCTGGTTGACAACGGCCGCATGCGGGACCGCAACACCCTTCGGGCGACCGGTCGAACCCGAGGTGAAGATCACGTACGCCGGGTTGCTCGGGCGCAGCGGTTCGATCCGCTCGGCGTCGGTGACCGGCTCGTCGGAGTATCCGGACAGATCCAGTTCATCGATGACGAGTGCGGGCAGACCGGTGCCGTCGAAATCGTCGCGCGAGGTGGTCAGCACGCATACCGGCGCGGCCGAATCGAGCACATAGCCGATCCGCTCCGCAGGCTGATCGAGATCCAGCGGCACATACCCACCACCGGCCTCGTGCACCGCGTACGCCGCGACCACCAGATCGACCGAACGCCGCAGGCCAAGGGCGACGAGCGTTTCC
>NZ_JBEXLC010000158.1:0-20430 GCF_040609795.1 Nocardia sp. NPDC004604 | reverse complement strand
TTGCGTCCTGCCATGTCACTCATCGTCCCTTCCAGCCCTCACCAGGGCCAACAGGACTCTAATACCGAGCGGTCCCATTCACTGGGGACAGGCCACGTCCTTGCCTGGTCACGCCTACTTGTAGTACTGTCCAGACACGTGTCCATCACATGCGTGGACAGCTATCCCAGGAGGATTCCAATGACCCTGGTCAAGCCGGTGCGGGTGTCCGGAGGCGAGCATGAGCATGGGCATCTCGATGAGTTTCGGGTCGATCCGCTGGCTCTGATGCGGCGGGTGCGGGCGGAATGCGGGGATGTCGGGGCGTTCGATCTCGCGGGGAAGCATGTGATTCTGCTGTCGGGTGCGCAGGCCAATGAATTCTTCTTTCGGTCCGGGGACGAGGATCTCGATCAGGCGGCGGCCTATCCGTTCATGAAGCCGATCTTCGGCGAGGGGGTGGTGTTCGACGCAAGTCCGGAGCGCCGCAAGGAGATGCTGCACAATCAGGCGCTGCGGGCCGAACAGATGCGCGGACATGCGGCCACCATCGGGCGCGAGGTCGAGCGGATGTTGGCGGGTTGGGGTGACGAGGGCGAGATCGATCTGCTCGACTTCTTCGCCGAGCTGACCATCTACACCTCCTCGGCCTGCTTGATCGGCAAGCGTTTTCGCGATGAACTCGACGAGCGGTTCGCGCACCTCTACCACGATCTGGAGCGCGGCACCGACGCACTGGCCTATGTGGACCCGTACGCGCCGATCGAAAGCTTCCGCCGCCGCGATGAGGCGCGCCGCGAACTGGTCGAACTGGTGCAGGGCATCATGGACAACCGCGCCGCGAATCCGCCCGCGAACAAGGAAGATCGGGACATGCTCGATATCCTGATCTCGATCAAGGACGAGCAGGGGCAGCTGCGGTTCAGCGCCAGTGAGATCACCGGGATGTTCATCTCGATGATGTTCGCGGGCCATCACACCACCTCCGGCACCGCGGCCTGGTCGGTGATCGAATTGCTCAGGCATCCGGAGGAATTGCGCCGCGTCGTCGATGAACTCGATGAGCTCTACGCCGACGGTTCCGATATCAGCTTCGGTGCGCTGCGCCAGATTCCGAATCTGGAGGCGGTGGTCAAGGAGACGCTGCGACTGCATCCGCCGCTGATCATTCTGATGCGGGTGGCCCAGGGCGAATTCGAGGTGTGCGGACACCGCATCGAACCGGGTGATCTCGTCGCGGCAACACCGGCCATCTCCAACCGGATCCCGGAGGACTTCCCGAATCCGGACCGGTTCGATCCCGAGCGCTATATCGACCCGAATCAGGAAGATATCGTCAACCGCTGGACCTGGATTCCGTTCGGCGCCGGGCGGCATCGCTGTGTCGGAGCGGCATTCGCGCTCATGCAGCTCAAGGCCATATTCTCGATCCTGCTGCGAGACTGGGAATTCGAGATGGCCCAACCATCCGACAGCTACCGCAACGACCACAGCAAGATGGTGGTGCAGCTGCAGCAGCCGTGCGCGGTCCGCTATCGCAGGCGCCGAAAGCCCTAAATCCCCGTCCAGACAACTCCCGCCGTATCGAGCCCTGGGCGGTATCTATCGAACGTAGCCGAAGGGTGGTCGCGCAGGCGTCTTCGACCGCCGTATGACTACGCTCGGCGGGCAGTCGAGCTATCTGGACGGGGTGGTTGGAGGGCGGTTGGTTGCGTGTGTGAGCGGAAAGGATTTGTGGCCCTTGGTGTTCGGTATGCACTTGTAGGGTGAAGGCATGATCACGCTCAAAAAGGAAGATGGCGCCGCGGATCTCAACGGCATCACCAAGCTGACGGTCGGGGTGAGTTGGGATCCGTCGGCGGGCACCAGCGGCGGTGCGATCGGCATACTGCGCCGCAAGCGCGGTGTGGATCTGGATCTGATCGCCATTCTCATGCAGGGCGCCGAGCCGGTGCGTTTCGCCGGTCTCGATTCCCTTGACCCGCTGGGCAATGGCTCGGTTCAGCACACCGGTGACGAGCAGACCGGCGCCGCCGCTGGCGACGACGAATCGGTGCACGTCACCTTCGCGAATGTGCCCGACGCCATCGACTCGATCATCTTCGTGGCCGCCGCATTCAAAAAGGGCTCCTCATTCGAGAAGGCCAACAACATCTCGTTCAAGATCTACGACGCGACCGGCGGCAGCGTCCAGCAGGTGGCCGACATCTGGCCGTCGCTGCTCGGCACGGATAACGCCAATGCGGTGGCCAGGGCATTCCGCAACGGTGCGAACTGGCAGCTCGAGGTGCTCAATCGCAAGGGCAAGATCAAGCAGGGCGATAAGCAGGCCCTGCTGCGTTTCGCCATGGCCTGAGCGCGCGGCGCGGGCCGGAGCTCGGACGAGCTCCGGCCGCTATTGCCCGAATTCGATAGAGACCAGAGTTCGATCTAGAGAACGGATTCGACCGCGGTCACGATGGCCGAGTCATCGGGTGTGGTCCGCGGCCGGAACCGGCCGACCACCGCACCGTCACGATCGATCAGGAACTTCTCGAAGTTCCACTGGATATCACCGGCCGTGCCCTCGGCATCCGCGGTTTCCGCCAGTGCGGCGTAGAGCGGGTGCCGCTCATCGCCATTGACATCGGTCTTTTCCAGCAGCGGAAAATCCACGCCATAGGTGGCCGAACAGAACTCCGCGATCTCCTCCGCGGTGCCCGGCTCCTGGCCCATGAACTGGTTGCACGGGACCCCGACCACGCTGAAGCCGCGCTCGCCATACGTCTTGTGCAGCTCGACCAGTCCGGTGTACTGCGGCGTCAGCCCACACTTGGAGGCCACATTGACCAGCAGTACAGCCTTGTCGCCGACCAGTTCGCCCAGCGTGGCCGGGTCGCCGGAAAGGGTGCGTAGTGGAATGTTGCGGATATTCATTCGTATCGGACCTGCCAGTTCTTGATTCCGTTGATCCACCCCGATCGCAACCGTACCGGATCGGCGACCTGGCTGATCTTGGGCATCGCATCGGCAATGGCATTGAACATCAGGTCGATCTCCAGCCGCGCCAGATTCGCCCCGACGCAGTAATGCGCGCCGGTGCCGCCGAATCCGACATGCGGATTCGGGTCGCGGAAGACATCGAAGGTGAAGGGATTTTCGAAGGCGTCCTCATCGAAGTTGGCCGAGCTGTAGAAGATGCCCAGCCGCTGCCCCTGCTTGATCTGCTGCCCGCCGAGTTCGGTGTCCTCGGTCGCCGTGCGCTGGAAGGCATTGACCGGGGTGGCCCAGCGGACGATCTCATCGGGTGCGGTGCGCGGGCGCTGTTCCCGATACAGCTCCCACTGCTCCGGATGGTCCACGAAGGCCTTCATGCCGTGGGTGATGGCGTTGCGGGTGGTCTCATTGCCCGCGATGGCCAGCAGGATGACGAAGAAGCCGAACTCGTCCGAGCCGAGCGCCTCGCCGTCGACATCGGCATGCACCAACTGGCTGACGATGTCATCGACCGGACAGGCGCGGCGCTGTTCGGCCATATTCCAGGCGTAGCCGAGGATTTCGGCGAAAGCGGTATTGGCGTCGCCGTATTCCGGATCGTCGTAGTTCAGCGTCTGATTGGACCAATCGAACAGCTTGTGCCGATCGTCATTCGGCACGCCGAGCAATTCCGCAATGGCCTGCAGCGGCAGTTCGCAGGCCACCTGCTCGACGAAGTCGCCGCCGCCGGTTCGCTTGGCCTCGTGCACGATTCGCGCCGCGCGTTCGGTAAGTGCCGTCCGCAGGCCCGCCACCGCACGCGGTGTGAATCCCTTGGAGACGATCCGGCGGATCTTGGCGTGTTTGGGTGCATCCATATTGACCAGCAGGGCGCCGGTGAGTTCGATCTGTTCCGGCGTGACATCGTCGGGCAGGCGAATGATGGCGCCCTTCTGCGCGGAGGAGTAGAGCTCCGGACTGCGCGAAATCTCCTTCACATCTTCGTGCTTGCTGACCACCCAGTACCCGCCGTCGCGGAAGCCGCCCGAGGTTTCATCCGGCTGCGCGCACCACCACACCGGCGCGGTGCGGCGCAGGGTCGCGAATTCCTCGACCGGCATGCGGTTTTCCCACAGCGCCGGATCGGTGAAATCGAAGCCTGCCGGGAAAGCGGGCGCCGCCATGGCTACCTCCTGGGTGGAAATCGTTTCAGCGCAACCTGAGTCGGCGCATCAGTCGTAGCGTCGTCAGCGTTGTCTTCAGCTGCTTTTCGTACGGAAGTCCGGCCCGCGCCGCCATCACCTGGCGCTTCTGCACACCGATATTCACGGTGTCGGTGTACTTGAGCAGGCCCTGATCGCCGTGCCTGGTGCCGACGCCGGACTGCTTCACGCCGCCCGACGGTGTGGATTTGGCGGCGTAGGTGGTCACGAAGCCGTCATTGATATTGATATTCCCGGCCTCGAGCTGGGCGCCGATTCGGTTGGCGCGGGCCAGGTCCCGGCCCCAGACGCTGGCATTCAAACCGTAGGCGGTGTCATTGGCGAGCCGGATGGCCTCTTGCTCGTCGGTGAACCGGTAGACGCTCACCACCGGGCCGAAGGTCTCCATGGTCGCGTGCTTCATCTCGGCGGTGACGTCGGTGAGCACGGTCGGCTCGTAGAACGCCGGGCCGATATCCGGTCGTGCCTTGCCGCCGGTCAGGACCTTCGCGCCCTTGGCGCGCGCGTCCTCGACATGTGCCGCGACCCGCTCCAAATGCTGCACCGATACCAGCGAACCGAATTCCGGTGTGTAGTCGTAGGCCGCGCCGATCTTGGCGTTCAATTCGTCGGCCGCCGTGACCAATCGGCGCACGAATTCGTCATAGAGCCGGTCCTGCACATAGATCCGCTCGATATGCATGCAGGCCTGGCCGGAATTCGCGAAGACCGCGAATGCCGCACCGGGGATGACCTCGTCGAGATTCGCATCGTCCAGGACGATCATCGGGTTCTTGCCGCCGAGTTCGAGGCTGCAGCCGATCAGATTGCGGCCCGCGCCCTCGCCGACGACCCGCCCGGTGGCGGTCGAGCCGGTGAACATGACGAAGTCGGCATTATCGATCAACGACGGACCCACGTCGGGGCCCTCTCCGCAGACGACCTGGAAAAGCCCCTTCGGCAGCCCCGCCCGATACAGCAGTTCCACCCCGAACAGCGCGCAGAGCGCGGTCTTGTTATCGGGCTTGAGCACGACGCCATTGCCCGCCATGAGCGCGGGCATCGAATCCGACAGCGCGATGGCGAACGGGAAATTCCACGGCGCGATGACCGCGACGACGCCCTTGGGACGGTGCTCCTCGGTCGAGGTGGTGATCAGCGGCACCGGACCGCCGCGCCGCTTGGGCTTCAGCACCCGGCGCGCGGTCTTGAGGTAATGGCTGATGACCATCGGGACGTCACAGGACTCCTCGAAGGCCATTCGGCGGGTCTTACCGCAGCCGATCTGGATCAGGTCGGCAATGGTTTCGTGTTCGGCGAGGATCAGCTCGTGTGCGCGCTCGAATACCTGCAGGCGGCGCTGCAGTGGCCAGCTGGCCCATTCCTGCTGCGCAGCGCGGGCGGTCGCGTAGGCGGCGGCGACGTCCTCGGGTGTCGACTGCGGTAGTGCGCCGATCACGGCACCGGTGTAGACCTCGACCATCGAATACGGGTCGGCGGTGCCGGAGGCCGCGACCATCGCGGTCAGCCTGCCGATCAGCTCGTCGGTGATCCGGGCGGGCAGCGCCGGTGCGGCATCCTTCTTGGCTTCTGTTGTGCTCATGCCTGGGCCTCGCTGACACTCGGCGCCGGCATGCGCACGGCGCGCTGGCACATGATTCGCTCACTTCGTTCGCTCATCGGACCTTCTTCGCGACGATGACGGATATCCTCGAATTAGAACACGTTCTCATTGCGGCTGCCAGGGTCTTCGCCGGTATGACCTGTATAAATGCGCGCCGGAACATGCTCAATCCGCCCGATGATCCGGTGTTCGGCCCGCCGCGAACTCCGTGGCCCAGCGGTAGTCGGGCTTACCGCTCGGGGCGCGCGCGACCACCTCCGCGACCCAGATCTGCCTCGGCACCTTGTAGCCCGCGAGATGCGCGCGCACATGGCGCTCCAGCGCGGCGAAATCCACCGGTTCCGAGCCCACGATCGAGACGACCGCCGCCACCTGCTGACCCCAGCGCTCGTGCGGTACCCCGATCACCACCGCGTCATAAATGGCCTCGTGCGCCTTCACCACGCTCTCGACCTCTTCGACGTAGACCTTCTCGCCGCCGGTATTGACGACCAAATTGCCGCGGCCGATCAGGGTCACCGAGCCGTCGGCCTCGACTCTGGCGCGATCGTCGGTCACTACGATCCGGGCGCCGTCGACCGTTTTGAACAGTGCCTCGGTCTTGTCCGGATCCTTGTAGTAGCCGATCGGCACCGCACCGGTCTTGGCGAGCCAGCCTTCGGTACCTGGTGCGACCGGATGTCCGGTGTCATCGACGACGATCGCGCCCCGGCCGCTGCGCACCCGGGGGCCGCGTCCGGGATCGTCGTCCTTCTGCGCGAAACCGATACCGCCGAAACCGGTTTCGGAGGAGCCGATGGCATCGGAGACCACCGACGACGGAAACAGTTCCAGCAGCGTGTTCTTCACCGGCTGTGACAGCAGCGCGGCGCCGGAGGCGATGGCGACCAGGGAGCTGGCGTCCACCGGTGCGGCGCGGTAGGCGTCGATCAGTGGGCGCGCCATGGCATCTCCGGTGATCACCATGATCTGCGGGCGGCGTTGTTCGACCGCTTGCCACACCCGGTGCGCATCGAATTTCGGCTCGAAGATCACGGCATTGCCGGACCAGAGGGCCATGAAGGTCGGCATCATCGCGGCGGCGTGGATGAGCGGCGGGAGTATGAACCAGATGCCGGGTTCGCCCTGTGCGCCGATGCGGGACTGCTGGTATTCATCGGAAACCGGAATGCCGGTGTAGAAGTCGATGCCGCCGCCGAGGACGCGCCACATATCCTCCTGCCGCCACATGACGCCCTTCGGGCGACCGGTGGTGCCGCCGGTGTACATCATGAACAGGTCGTCCGGGCTGCGCTCGACGGTGCGGCGGGTGGGGGAGCCCGAGAGCAGTGCCTGCTCATAGGACGCGGGCAGCGCTACCGGAGTGGTGGTGTCGGTGTGGATGGGGGTGGGTGGCTTGTCGTCGACGAGCAGGACATGGATCGCGGACGGCACCTCGGTGAGTGCCTCCAGCGCCGCGTCGGCGTAGGTCTCATGGCACACCAGCACTTCGAGATCGGCATTGTCGTAGAGATAGCGCAGCTCATCGACGCGGTAGCGGTAGTTGATATTGATCGGGACGGCTCGTGCCTTGAAACAGGCGATGAGCGTGGTCATGGTCTCGATGCCGTTGTGCATCTGGAAACCCACATGGGTGCCGGGACCGACCCCGATCGAGCCCAGATGATCGGCCAGCCGATTCGCGCGGGCATCGAGTTCGGCATAGGTGACTGCGAGATCGCCCTCGATCAGTGCGGTGCGCTCCGGCATCGCGTCGACCGCATGCTCGAAGAGATCGGCGAAATTGTTGGGCATGGCGATTCGCTCTCATCGAATGACGGTGAGCGGCAGCGGGATACCGCGGTCGGTGAAGGTGAAGGCGGCGCCGGTGCTGATCCGGGTGATGGCCACCTCGGTCGCTTCCTTGAACGGGGCCGCGGCGAGCGCTATTTCGGCGGTCCAGTGGTCTTCGTGGGCGGTAGTGGAGCGCACGTGGAAGCGCGGATTCACCCCGCGCACCATGGCCTCCAGGGGGGCGAGGTGATCGGGATCGAGCATCGATGGCCAGGTGCGATCGGTGCAGGCGTCGCTGCGTCGCGGTACCCGCAGTCGCACGGTCTCGTTGGTGCTCGATATGTCGATGCCGGTGTAGGACAGTGGGTTCCATGCCGGATGCAGTCGCAGGACCTCGGCGAGTGCGGCCGGATCGGCACCGAGTCCGAGTGCGGTGCGAATCCGCTCGGAGGTGAGTCCGGCGATGCCGGTGAATTGTTTGCGGCCGATATCCGTCGCGGTATCGGCGGCCCTGGCGCGCACGGCGGTCATGAATCCGATGGTGAGCAGATGGTGCTGTAGGCAGATCTCGTCGGCCATCCGCACCAGCGCGGATTTCGAGAAGTCGGCGAAGCGCAGATCGCTGAGCAGCGGACCCGCGTAATCGCTTGCGCCCGGATCGTCCTTGTCGATGGGGGACAGCTCCAGCAGCGCGGCTCGGGAACTCGCCACCACCTCGGCATTGGGTGGGGTCGGTGGCGGGATATGGGCCGGGTCGATGATGACCGTCCACGCGCACACCGGTTTTCGGTCGGCGGGGTGGCGCGGCGGCCGGTGGATCGGCCGGACCTGCGCATGCGGATTGGTGGCGAGGGCGGTCGCGTCGAAGGTCGGATCCTCGATGTCGTGGCACATCGACACCACGAAGTCCTCGCCGAGCGGTTCCACATCCGCGAGCGCGCCGCAGTGATCGAGCCAGAACTCGCCGTGATCGCGATCGTCGACGCGGAAGCGGAAGTCCATGAACTGCGGCGGCGCGCCGATATCGAGCTGTAGGCCCTTGAAGATCGTCGGCACGTCATCGCCCTCGAAACCGAGTGCGGTCCGCATGCGGCGGGTGTAGACCGGACTGGCGAGCTGCCACTCCTCGATGGCGACCGCCGTCATGCCCTCGCGGCCGAATGCCGCAATGGAGTGCGCCATACCGGATCGGTCGATCAGATGTCCGCACAGCAGCAATTCGGGTACCAGCGTCGCCAGCTGGGCCCGCGACAGTCGCTCGAAGCTCGACATCACCACAGTGGAACCGGTGCTTCGCCGATCCGATACCAGCCCGCCAGCGGCTTTCCGGAGACCGAACGCTGGATGCGCTTGTGCATACCGGGTGTCAGTGCGTTGTTCTGGATCATCTCCATGAACAGCTGCGAGACATTGCCGAAGTCGAAAAAGTCACGCTGCCACGACCATTGGTAGTTGCCGCCGTAACGGAACCAGCTGCCGCCGATGCCCTCGGGACTGTAGTTGCGCCCGTCCGGGCGCTTGTTATCGCTGACCTGTTTCCAGAAGCCGATGACATCGCCGCTGCGCTCATCGATGACGAATTGCTGATACGGATACGACCAGCCCTCCAGCCCCTCCATCTCCTGACCGAGTGCGAGTTCCCGGATCTCCGCCCGGCCGACCGCCATGAATTCCTGCGTGGGACCGTAATTCCAGCCGTAGGTGGCGTCCTCGGTATACATCTCGGCGAGCGGCTTCCAGTCGCCCTTTTCCTCGCAGCGCTGGTTCTCCAGGATCCAGCGCCGGACCATCTCATCGAGTTCGGCGCGGTCGAAATCTGGCATTACCGTGTTCCTTTCGCCGGTTCGTCCGCACGGATCGACAGCGCTTGGGTGGGGCAGTAACGCACGGCGCGTTCGATATCTGCGCGTGCGTCGGGGCCCGGTGTCGGGTCCAGGATTTCGACCTTGCCGCGCTTGGGCACGGTGAAAACCGATGGCGCTTCGTCCTGGCAGACGGCGTGGCCCTGGCACAGATCCAGATCGACGATGATCCTCATTGTCGGCTCCTGTCCTGATCATTCGAATCCGGTAGCGGCCGCAGCGGTGCCTCGGGCTGGACCTCGATCAGCACCAGATGTGCACCGCGTGGGGCCGAGACGACGGCGATCACCGCGGCGGCCAGGTCGGTGGCGCGCAGCATGTACGGGTGGCGGGCGAATCCCCAGGTCTTCCAGGCATCGAGCATGGGGCCGACCACCTCGGGGGTGGAATTCATGCCCATACCGGTCAGTGTCGGACCCGGCCGCACCAGCGAGGCGCGAACTCCGGTGCCCTCCAGCTCCATTCGCATCTGCTGGACCATTGCCTCCAGCCCGGCCTTGGCCGCACTGTAGGCACCGGTCCGCGGGCGCGGCTCCTCGGCGCAGTCGGAGCTGATCAGCACGAAATCGCCGCGCTGCCTGCGGATCATGTCCGGCAGCACGCGGTGCACCAGCCGTTGCGCGCCCACCAGATGCACCTGCACCTGCTGCAGGAACCGCTCCGGTGCCATCTCGTGCACCGGTGCGAATTCGATATCGCCCGCGCCGGAGACCAGGATCTCGGTGGGGCCGAGAGCATCTTCGGCCGCGCTTACGAAGGCGTCGATGGATGCCGCGTCGGTGACATCGAGCTGATGGGCGAAGGCTTCGCCGCCGTTGGCGCGGATCTTGGCGGCCAGCGCCTCGCACTGATCCACCCGACGCGCGCCGAGTGCTACCGGGTGCCCGAGTTCGGCGAGCGCTTCCGCCGTGGCGGCGCCGATTCCGGAGGAGGCTCCGGCCACGATCGCCGGTCGGCGCGGGGGATTGGGTTCGAAGCGTGGCATTTAGCTGGCCTCCACAACGATGGGGAGTTTGGCGAAACCGCGGACATTGGTCGAGTGCACCCGCACGATGCCCGAATGCTCGACCTCGTAGGACCGCACCCGCGAGACGAATTCGTGCAGCGCGACACCGGCCTCCAGCCGGGCCAGATGCGCGCCGAGGCAGAAGTGCACGCCCGCACCGAAACTGGCCGGTCCGCCCTTGTCGGCACGTCCGATGCGGTAGCTGTCGCCGTCGACGAATACCTCCGGATCCCGGTTGGCCGAACCGATCAGCAGGAGCACCTTCGCGCCGGTCGGAATGGTCTGGCCGTACTGGTCGATATCCACTGCGGCGCACCGCGCGACGATCTGGCTGGACGTGTCGTAGCGCAGTGTCTCCTCGACCCACTCGGTGACCAGCTCGGGCTCCGCGACAACCTTGGCGTATTCACTCGGATGCCGCGCGCTCCAGTACAGCGCGTTGCCGAGAAGTTTCGTGGTGGTCTCATTACCGGCCACCACCATCAGGAACATGAAGCCGATGATCTCCTCATCGGTCAGGGTGTCGCCGTCGATCTCGGCATCCAGCAGCGCCGAGGTGAGATCCGCTGTGCGCGAGCGCCTGCGCTCGGCGACCATCTCGGCGTAGTAGGTGATGAGGGTGATCGATGCCCGCGCGGCGGCCATCGGGACATCGAGGACGCCGTCCTCACGATGCACCACCAGATCGGCCAGTCTGCGGATCTCCGCGCGGTCGGCCTCGGGCACGCCCATCAGTTCGGAGATGACATCCATCGGGAGTTTGCCAGCGACCTCGTCGATCCAGTCGAACGATCCGGTCGCGAGGGCCGGTTCGAGATAGGACCGCGTCAGCTCCCTGATCCGGTCTTCCATCTCGGCCACCCGCTTGGGGGTGAAGCCCTTGTAGACGAGTCGGCGCATGCGCAGATGCCGCGGATCGTCCATGGCGAGAAACGACATCACCCGGTGTGCGTGCGGTCCCCAGGCCGCCGGATCCAGCGAGACGCCGTTGGCGCTGGACAGTCGGAGATTGTCGCGAAAGCCCGCGGTCACATCCGCGTGCCGGGACAGCGCCCAGAAATCCAGGTCGGCGTTGTAGTAGAGCGGCGCCTCGGTGCGCAGCCGCGCGTAGGTCGGGTACGGGTCCTCGTGGAACGCGTAGTCGTAGGGGTCGAAGGTCAGCGGCTCTAGTGAGGCGGCCGTCATCGCGGCAACCCGGAATTCGAGAACCAGTTCTCATCGGTGACCGGTGCCGCGTCCTCGACGGGAGACACATAGCTGGACATGTGTCTGGACGGTACCACCAGGTTGGTCGAATCGACAGTGGTTTCGCAGAACAATCTGCCGTTTTCGCGGTCGACGCATGGGTTCGGCGCCAATGATGGATAGTTGCCGAAATTGGCGCTGTTCGGCTGACTTGGGAGCGCTGTTTTGGAACGAGTTCTTGCACCGGATCGGCAGGCGGGACTATATTCCGTACACCTGTCCAGACAGCATCGGAGCATCATGAGTGAAGCATCGACCAGCGATTCGACGAGAGGTGATGGTCGGGCGACGGGCGGGAGCGGTCTGCTGCCCGCCGACGGTTCGCGCCTGCTGATCGGCGGCAAACTGGTCACCGGCGGCGATGGCGTCTTCGCGACGGTGAATCCGGCGACGGAGGAGGTCATCGGTCAGGCCGCGAATGCGAACGGCGCGGATATGGACGCGGCCATCGGGGCCGCGCGCACCGCATTCGACGACACCGACTGGTCCCGGGATCACGCCTTCCGTGCCCGCTGCCTCGAGCAGTTGCGCACCGCGCTGCAGGCCAATATCGATGAGCTGCGCGAGATCACCATCGCCGAAGCGGGCGCACCGACCATGCTGACCAGGGGGCCACAGCTGGAAGGTCCGGTCGCGGATCTGTCCTTTGCCGCATCGCTGGCCGAAACTTACGGCTGGGAAACCGATCTCGGCACCGCGACACCCATGGGTATCGCGAGCCATCGGGTGCTGCGCCGCGAGCCCATCGGTGTGGTCGGTGCCATCACACCGTGGAACTTCCCGCACCAGATCAATTTCGCCAAGCTCGGTCCCGCGCTGGCGGCCGGAAATACCATGGTGCTCAAGGCTGCACCGGATACCCCGTGGTGCGCGGCGGCCGTCGGCGCGGTCATTGCCGAGCAGACCGATATCCCGCCCGGTGTGGTCAATATCGTGACCTCCACCGATCACGGCCTCGGCGCGCAGCTCACCGCGGATCCGCGGGTCGATATGGTCAGCTTCACCGGCTCGACGCAGACCGGCAAGGCGGTAATGACCAGCGCGGCAACGACATTGAAGAAGGCATTCCTCGAACTCGGCGGTAAATCAGCGTTCATCGTGCTCGACGACGCGAATATCGCGGGAGCCTGTGCGGTGGCGGCGTTTTCGGTGGCCGTGCACGCGGGGCAGGGGTGTGCGCTGACCACCCGGCTGCTGGTGCCGCGCTCGGCATATGCCGAGGCAGTCCAGGCTGCCGCGGGCACGCTGTCCGGCATTGTGCCCGGTGATCCGGCCGATGCGGGCACCGTCTGCGGACCGCTGATCTCCGAACGACAGCGGGCCAGGGTCGAGCGGTATCTCGACATCGCGCGCGCCGAGGGGGGACGGATCGTGGTCGGCGGCGGCCGCCCGGCTGGCCGCGAGCGCGGCTACTTCGTCGAACCGACATTGATCGCGGATGTGCCGAATACCGCGAGGGTCGCCCGCGAGGAAATCTTCGGACCCGTACTGGTGGTGATCCCCTACGACGGTGACGACGATGCGATCCGGATCGCCAACGATTCCCCGTACGGGCTCTCCGGGGCGGTGTGGGGCACCGATCCGGACCGAATTCGGCACGTCACCAATGGTGTTCGCACCGGCACGCTCAGCGTCAACGGCGGTGTCTGGTATTCGGCGGACGCGCCGTTCGGCGGCTACAAGCAATCCGGGATCGGCCGTGAAATGGGCGTCGCCGGATTCGAGGAATACCTGGAAACCAAACTCATCGCCACCGCCGGATAGACCGAGTGCAGCCGCAGAGGAGCTGATTTCATGACCCGCTTTTCGGGAAGGACCGCGATCGTCACCGGCGCTGCCCAAGGCATCGGTGCCGCATATGCCAAGGCATTGGCCCATGAGGGCGCGAATGTCGTTGTCGCCGATCTGAATACCGAGCGCGGCAAGGAGGTGGCGGCGCAGATCACCGCCGCGGGCGATACCGCCATCTTCGGCGAGGTCGATGTCGCCGATCCGGAATCGGCGACCGCGCTGGCCGATTTGACCGTCCGCGAATTCGGTGCGATCGACCATCTGGTGAACAATGCCGCCATCTACGGCGATATGAAGCTAAACCTGCTGCTCACCGTGCCATGGGACTACTACAAGAAGTTCATGAGCGTGAATATGGACGGTGCGCTGAATATGACCCGTGCGGTGTGGCAGCACATGGTCAAGGCGGGCGGCGGGTCGATCGTCAACCAATCCTCCACCGCCGCATGGACATACTCCAGTTTCTACGGATTGGCCAAGGTCGGCATCAATGGCCTGACCCAGCAGCTCGCATTCGAACTGGGCGGTTCCAAGATCCGCATCAATGCCATCGCGCCCGGCCCCATCG
Source organism: Nocardia sp. NPDC004604 (assembly GCF_040609795.1). Classification (NCBI taxonomy): domain Bacteria; kingdom Bacillati; phylum Actinomycetota; class Actinomycetes; order Mycobacteriales; family Nocardiaceae; genus Nocardia; species Nocardia sp. NPDC004604. The sequence goes on along the minus strand of NZ_JBEXLC010000158.1, from coordinate 6,425 downwards.
ACACCGAAGCCACCAAGAATGTGACGCCGAGCGTCATAGTCGAGGATATGGTGAAACGCTTGCCGCTCAAGCGGATGGGTACACCGGAGGATCTGATCGGCGCATGCCTGTATCTGCTCTCCGACGAGGCGAGCTGGGTCACCGGGCAGATCTTCAATATCGACGGCGGACAAGTGTTCCGGTCATGAGCGAGCGCAGCGAGCGAACGATGGGTACGGCCGACGTGTCGGTCGTGATGGAGCCGAGCGCTAGCGAGGCGCAGTCATGAGCGACGAATTGCCGGTCGGGTTCATCGGTTTGGGCAATATGGGCGCACCGATGGCCAGAAGTCTGCTGGCCTGGCCCGGCGGGCTCACCGTCTGCGATATACGCCCCGATGCGGTGCAGCCGTTCACCGAGGCCGGTGCGGCCGCGGCGGTTTCGGCCGCGGAGATCGCCGAGAAGGCGGCCGTCATCTCGGTCACCGTGCTGAACGACGAGCAGGTTTGTGCGGTCGTGACCGGACCCGACGGCCTGTTGCGCACGGCCGCGCCGGGCACGGTGATCGCCGTGCACTCCACCATCAGCGACCGGACCGCCGAGGAACTGGCGGGCGAATGTGCCGAGCACGGTGTCGAATTGGTGGACGCGCCGGTGAGCGGCGGTGCGCCGGGGGCCGCGCGCGGCAAACTCGCGGTCATGGTCGGCGGCACCGATACCGCCTTCGAGCGGGTGCGCGGGCCCTTCGGATATTTCGCGGATCTGGTCGTGCATGCTGGACCGGTCGGTACTGGCACCCGGATGAAGCTGGCGCGCAACCTCTTGCACTTCATCGCATTCACCGCCGCCACCGAGGCACAGCGGCTGGCCGAGGCGGCGAATATCGATATCACCGTGCTCGGCAAGGTCGTTCGGCACTCCGATGCTGTGACCGGCGGCCCCGGCGCCATCATGCTGCGCGATCGCACCGCACCGATCGAACCGAATGATTTCTGGCTGCCGATTCTGAGCCATGTGCGCGATCTCGGCGAAAAAGACCTCGGCCTGGCCCTGGAACTCGGCGCGCGGCTCAGTGTCGAGCTGCCGCTGGCCGAACTGGCGCTCGACCGCCTCGGGCCCGGGCTCGGCGTACCACGTGAAAGGGAGAGCAATGAGTGAAGCATCGCGTAACGATTCGATGGGGGGTGGTGACGACGGATCTGCCGATACCGTGCGCCAGCGCGGGCTGGCCAAAATGGCCGAGGTCTACGGCACCGAATTCCAGAACTATCCCGGCGATCACTTCGCCATGACGGCCGACCATCTCTTCGCCGAGATCTGGTCGCGTCCCGGACTCAGCATCCGCGATCGCCGCCTGATCCTGCTCGGCGCGCTCACCGCCCAGGGGCTAATGGATACCGCGGGTATCCAGATCGGCGCGGCACTGCGCAATAAAGAGCTGACCGAGGCGCAATTGCACGAGATTGCGCTGTTCCTCTGTTACTACGTCGGCTGGCCCAGTGGCACCAAACTCGACCTGCTGGTGGGAACGATTGTCGCCCAACAGAAAAAGGCTGCGCGCAAGCAGGCCGAAGCGGAGGGGGAGTCCGAATCATCTGTGTTGTCCGAAGACCGGACACCGTCCGGGGACGCGGTGCAGTCTGATGCAGTCCCCTCCGAGTAGAGCAGTAAGGAACGCGAAATATGTCTGATGCCGCAAAGATTCGGCCGCTGCGGGCCAGCGCGATCTCCGCATGGGATTTCGAGGCCGATGTCGTCATTGCCGGATACGGTATCGCCGGAGTCTGTGCCGCCATCGAGGCCGCGCGTGCGGGCGCCGACGTGCTGATCCTGGAGCGCACCGGCGGCTGGGGCGGTGCGGCGGCGATGGCGGGCGGATTCATCTACCTCGGTGGCGGCACGCCCTTGCAGCGCGCGCTCGGCTTCGAGGACACACCGGAGAATATGGAGACGTTCCTGCAGGCTGCACTCGGGCCGGGACAGGACACGGCCAAGATCGCGGACTACTGCCAGAACAGCGTCGAGCACTACAACTGGCTGGTCTCCTGCGGTGTGCCATTCAGGGAGGCGTTCTGGGGTGAGCCCGGCTGGGAGCCGCCGCACGACGAGGGCCTGATGTACTCCGGCGGCGAGAATGCCGCGCCGTTCAACGCCATCGCGAAACCCGCTCCGCGCGGCCATGTTCCGCAGATGGCCGATAAGAAGATCGGTGCCAAGAGCGGCGGCTACATGCTGATGAAGCCGCTCGCCGAGACGGCCGAAAGCCTCGGCGTCCGTGTCGAATACGACACCAGGATCCGGCGGCTGGTCGCTGATGACAGCGATCGCGTGGTCGGGCTCATCGCGACGCACTTCGGCAAGGAGGTCGCGATCCGCGCCGAGCGCGGGGTCGTGCTCGCCACCGGCAGCTTCGCCTATCACAAGCAGATGATCGAGACCTATGCGCCGCGGCTGATCGGACGTCCCGCCGCCGCCATCGAAGAACACGACGGCATCGGCATCCTGGTCGCCCAGGCGCTCGGTGCGGAGCTGGCGCATATGGATGCCACCGAGGTGGCGTTCTTCGGCGATCCACAGATGTTGGCGCGCGGCATTCTGGTCAACGGCCGCGGCCAGCGCTATATCCCGGAGGACACCTATCCGGGGCGGATCGGACAGGCGACGCTGATCCAGCAGGAGAATCAGGCATATCTGGTCATCGACGAGCAGGCGCTCGAGGCTGCGCTGGCGACCGTCACATCGACGCCGTTCTTCCGGCAGCCGCCGACCTGGGCGGCGGAGACGGTCGCGGAGTTGGAATCCGATATGGGCCTGCCGGAGCGGGCGCTGCAGGGCACCGTCGACTGCTATAACCTGCACGCCGCCGATGACAAGGATCCGTTGCTCGGTAAGAAGCCGGAGTGGGTCAAGCCGATCGGCACCCCGCTCGCGGCCTTCGATATGCGGGGATTCACCGCGGGTTTCACCCTCGGCGGATTGCGTACCGACCTCGATTCCCGGGTACTGCACGTCTCGGGTGAACCGATTCCCGGCCTGTTCGCCGCGGGCCGCTGCACCTCCGGACTGTGTGCCGGTGGCTATGTCAGCGGTGCGTCCCTCGGCGACGGCAGCTTCTATGGCCGACGTGCCGGTCGCGCGGCCGCAAAGTAGGATCTAGACACATGTCCGAAGGCGAGTCCATCATCCTGGAGGCGACCCGGCGTCGCCTCACCGAGAAGCAGGCCGACACCGTCGACAAGCTCACCAGGGCGGCCGTGGAAGTGCTTGCGCGCGAAGGCTTCGCGGGGATGACTATACGCATGGTCGCCGCGGCGGCCGGTGTCGGCACCGCCACGGCATACACCTACTTCTCGTCGAAGGAACACCTCGTCGCGGAGATCTTCTGGCGCCGCTTGTTCGCCAATTCGGCTCCGGTGAGCGACGATCCGGACCCCACCGTCCGGGTCGTCGCCGAACTCCGCAATATCGCCATGCTCGTCGCCGACGAACAGGAACTCTCCGGTGCGGTGACCAGCGCCCTGCTCGGCCGCGATCCGGATGTGGCCCATCTGCGGGCGCGGATCGGGATGGAGATCCGCAAACGCCTGATGCGCGCGCTCGGCCCCGATGCCGATCCGGACGTGATCGAATCCCTGGAACTCGTCTACGCGGGTGCGCTGGTCCGCGCTGGCATGGGCTATGCCTCCTACTCCGAAATCGCCGACCGCATCGAGAAGTCGGCGCTGCTCATCCTGAAGTAGTGCATTTACCCGGGAGGTAATCGACTTCATGATCGGGAAGCCGCAATGATGGTAGGGCACCTGATGATTGGAGAAACCGATGCCCTACTTCGAATCGCACGACGGCGCCACCCTGCACTACCAGGACTGGGGTTCCGGGCAACCGGTGCTGTTCATGGCGGGTGGCTGGTTGAGCAGCAGTTCGTGGGAGCTGCAGATGCTGCCGCTGTCCAAGCAGGGGCTGCGGTGCCTGTCCTACGACCGGCGCGGACACGGCAAGTCGGACTGGGTCGGGCACGGCTACGACTATGACACCCTGGCCGAGGATCTGGCCGCCTTCCTGGAACATCTCGATCTGCGCGAGGTGACGGTGGTCGCGCACTCGATGGCGGGTGGTGAGCTCATCCGGTACCTGACCCGGCACGGCAGCGACCGGATCACCCGGATCGCGCTGGTCTCGGTGACCATGCCGTACTTCGCGCAGGCCGAGGACAACCCGAACGGTGTGCCGCAGGCCATCTTCGATGCGGTGGGCGCGGCCCGCGCCGCCGACCGGCCGCTGTGGATGGAGCAGAACGCCCAGGCGTTCTTCGCAACGCATCTGGGCAACCAGGTGTCCTCCGCGCGGATCGCGTGGATGGTCCAGAAGTGCATGGACTGCTCGCTGCTGGCGGCGGACGAGATCATGAATACGATCTACACCTCCGATTTCCGCGACGAGTTGCGCGCGATCACCGTGCCCACGTTGGTAATTCACGGCGATGCCGACGCCTCCGCGCCGATCGAGCTGTGCGGGCGGGTGATCAAGGAGCTGATTCCGAGCAATACCTACAAGGAATACCCGGCCACCGGGCACGGCATCATGATCTCGCATGCCGAGCAGCTCAACGCCGACATCTTGGAGTTCATCAAAGCGTGAGCTCACCGACGGTAACGGCGGATTCCTGTCGGACCCCGCCGCTACGGTACGCCCATGGCGTTCGCACTCCCTATCACCGTCTCGCCCGAGGACATCGATGGCAACGGCCATATGAATATGGCCGTCTACCTGCAGTACGCGGAACGCGCTCGCTGGGCCTGCCTGCAAGCGGGCGGCTTGACGCAGGAGCGGCTACAGGCCGCGGGGGTCGGCCCGATCGCGCTACAGGCGACGCTCACCTTCAAGCAGGAGTTGTTCGTCGGCGACGAAGTCACGGTCACTTGCGATTTCGTATGGGACGGCAAGACCCACCAGACCATTCAGGAAATCCGCAAGACCGATGGCACGGTGTCGGCGGAGATCGTCGGTGTCGGCGGTCTGCTCGATCTGACCGAACGGCGGTTGGTGCCGGACGCGGCGCGCTACTTCCGCGACCTCGCGGCGGATCCGACCGTCTTCGGCCTGGACCGAGGGGAGTAGTTCTCAGGGTTCATTGAGACCTCGAGAGTTGGGGGAGGCCCCTGATGGCGCGGGCACGCAATGGCAGACAGACTGGAACCCATGACTTCGCACGCCCTAGGTGCCGACCTCGAGAAATCGGCTACCGCCACTGAGGTGGCGGCCCGCGCCATCGACCTGGTCAAGGTCTATGGATCCGGAGATACACAGGTCAGGGCACTGGATGGGGTATCGGCCGAATTCGCGAAGGGGGAGTTCACCGCGATCATGGGGCCCTCCGGATCGGGTAAGTCGACCCTGATGCACTGCCTGGCCGGTCTGGACAGCTCGACCACCGGAACCGTGCGGATCGGCGATACCGATCTGGCCGGGCTCTCGGATAAGCAGATGACCCGGCTGCGGCGCGACCGCATCGGCTTCGTCTTCCAGGCGTTCAACCTGGTTCCGACGCTGACCGCGCAGGAGAACATCACCTTGCCGCTGGATATCGCCGGACGCAAGCCCGACCAGGACTGGCTGGACACGGTGATCAAGCGGCTGGGGCTGACCGACCGGCTCACCCACCGCCCGAGCGAACTCTCCGGCGGACAGCAGCAGCGGGTGGCCTGTGCGCGAGCGCTGGCCGGGAAGCCGGAGATCATCTTCGGCGATGAGCCGACCGGCAACCTCGACTCCCGCGCCTCGGAGGAGGTGCTCAATATCCTGCGCGCGGCGGTGGACGAATTCGGGCAGACGGTCGTCATCGTCACGCATGAGCCGCATGCCGCGGGATACGCCGACCGGGTGGTGTTCCTCGCCGACGGCCGCATCGTCGACGAACTGCGCGATCCGACCGCCGAATCGGTGCTCGACAAGATGAAGTCGCTGGAGCAGGCGTAATGAGTGGCAAACCGATGCGTAAGGTGGTCTTGCGCAATCTCGCCGCGCACAAGGTGCGACTGGCGCTGACCCTGCTCTCGGTGGTACTCGGAACCGCCTTCATCGCGGGCTCATTCGTCTTCACCGATACCCTGCAGCGCACCTTCGACGGCATTTTCGCCAACCAGGCCAAGGGCGTCGATGTGCGGGTGAGCCCGCAAAAGCAACAGGCCCAGGGCATTCCGCTGAGCGTTGTCGACGATATCGCGAAGATGGACGGGGTGCGGGCGGTCGCACCGAGCGTCAACGGCCCGCTGGTGCTGCTCTATCCGGACGGCAAGAAGGCCGTACAGACCGGTGGCGCACCGACTTTCGGTCAGTCCTATATCCCACCGGATAAGGCGGTCGCCGAACCGGACAAGTTCGTGCAAGGCGTGCCACCTACCCACGAAGGCGAGATCGCGCTCAATACCGGCGGCGCGGATCGGGCC
>NZ_JBEXLC010000157.1:0-20496 GCF_040609795.1 Nocardia sp. NPDC004604 | reverse complement strand
GGCCCACTGGGTCAAGCGCTTCACGCTACAGAGCGATACCGGCGCCTACCTGCGCGTACTCACCGAGGCTCATCCCTGCCACTGACCGGTATTCGATCAGGCCGAGGATCGGCCCGCCGCCGGTGCCTACTGGGCTCCGGAGCTGTAGTAGGTGTCCGCGTAGGCGTACTGATCCCAGTGCGCCTCGTCCGACCGACCGTCGCCGGACCCACCCGAAGAATCCCGATCCCCGTGCCCCGGCCACCACGCGCGGTGACCGATGAGCGCGGTCACGGCCGGGGTGAAGAACATCGCCATCACGAATGCCGCGATCGCAATGCCGACCGAGATGGCGAACCCCATCTGGGAGAGCACATTATTGCCCGCCAGCATCATCGACGCGAAGGTGCCCGCGAGGATCACACCGGCCGCGGCGACGGTCGGCCCGGTGTGCCGCACGGCAAGGGCCGCAGCCTGTTTCGGCTCGTTACCGGCACGGGCCTCCTCACGCAACCGCGCAACCATGAGGATGTTGTAGTCCGTGCCGAGTGCCACCACGAACAGGTACATGATCACCGGGAGGGTGAAGATCAGCCCGGAGTTGCCCTGGAAGTGCTGGAACACCAGGACCGAGGCACCGAGCGTGGCGGCGAAGCCGAGGAACACCGAGGCCATCAGGTACCACGGAGCAACCAGGCTGCGCAGCAAGAGGGCGAGCACGATCATGATCAGGATGCCGGCCACCGGGAACACGATCTTGTAATCGTGCACCATCGCATCCTGGAAATCGACGTACACCGAGGAGATCCCGCCCACGACGGCCGTGGTGCCCGCGGGTGCCATCGAATGTGCCGTATCCCGCAACGGACCGCGCACCGTATCCAGAGCCGCATCCGATTCGGGTGCGCCCGCGAGTGTCACCTGGAAGTCGGCGGCCATACTGTCGCTCGACACTGTCGGCGCCCCAACCTGACTCACGCCCGACACAGCCGCGAGCGCCGCGCGGTAGACGGTGAGCTGGTCGCCATCGAGCGGTGCGCCATTGGTTGAGCGCAGCAGCACATCGGAAGGCTGGGTCGATCCGGCGGGCAGACCCTTGAGCAATTCCTTGCTGTACACCGTGGATTCGGAGGTGTCCGAAGTCGAGCCGGAGCTGAGATCGAAGGTCGGATTGAAGCCGAAGGCCAGCACACCCAGGGCCACCAGCAGACCACCGGAGACCGCCGCGAATGCTCCCGGCCGCCGCCCAAGTGCCGCGCCGATGGCGCCGAAGCGTGCCCCCTTCGGCTCCTGCCGCCAGGCCTTGGAAGGCCAGAACACCTTGGTGCCGAGCAGCGAAACGACGGCAGGCACCAGGGTCAGCCCGGCGAGCAGCGCCACCCCGACGGCGATCGCCAGCGCAGGACCCAGCGCACGGAACATGCCGAGTGTCGAGAGCGTCAGCGCCATGAAGGCGATGATCACCGCACCCGCCGCCGAGGTAATGGCCTCACCGACCTTGGTGACGGCACTGATCATGGCGGTCTTCGGATCCTCCCCCGCACGCAGCCGTTCCCGGTAGCGGAACATCAGGAACAGGATGTAGTCGGTGCCGACGCCGAAGAGCACGACCAATAGGATCGAGTTCACCGAACTGTCCACCTGCAGATCGAATGCCTTGGCCGCCATGGCGATCAGGCCGCCGACGGTGCTGGAGATCGCGCCGATGATAATGATCGGCAGCAGCGCGATCACCGGGCTGCGGAAGATGACCAACAACAGCACCAGGATCAGCGCGACGGTGGCGACACCGATAATGGCCATACCCTTGGTGCTGGATTCGGTTTGATCCAGCATCTGCGCGGCCTGACCGGTGACGCCCGCCTTCAGATCCGTGCCATGCACCTGCCCCTGCAATGCGTCACGCAACTTCTTGACCGCATCGCTCTGCGTGGTATCGCCCGCGCTGGTCACCTTCGTCATCTGCACGGCGGCGATCTGCACCAATCGGTTCTCCGAGGCCGGACCGGCCTGGATCCCGGTGACATCCTTGATGCGCTGGTCGTTCAACTTGGCCGCGATCGTCGCGACACTCGCCGAATCCCCTTCGCTCAGCGGTGCACCGTCCGAGCGCACGAAGACCAGGAGCGCCGCGGGCGCCTCGTTCTGTGGAAATGCCTTCTGCTGCAATTCCATTGCCTGAATCGACTCATAATGCGAAGGCAGGAAGGCGGATTGATCGGTGGTCGATTTGAGTTTCGGCGCCGAGGCCACCACCGCGATAATGATGAGCAGCCAGAGACCGATCACCTTCCACGGGTTGTGAACGACGATCGCGCCCAATCGAGCGAACATGCTGGACAATTCCTTTCGGGAATCGGTACGAGACTCGGGAGCCGACGGCTCAGATATCGAGGTCCTCGGTCTGCGGGTGCTGGGTCATATCGACCAGTGAGCGGTAGATCTTCGTCGGGATCCGTCCGGCCAGATCCGCAAAGGATTCGACGACTTCGACCGTGTAGTCGGCCCAGACCTGTTCGTTGATGTCGAATATGTCGCGCCAGTTCTTCCTCCAGTCCGTGATCCAGCTCATCGCCGCGAAGTCGGACCATTCGGATATCCGCCGATGCACCACGTACTTGTCTTTACGGCTCAGATAGACCTGGGTCAGCTCGACACCATCGGTCGTGTAGCTGCGTGCTTGGCCGAGCAGTTGCCCCTGGAAGCGCTGTTTGCGTCCGCCACCCGGGCCTACCTCGAGCAGGATTTCCTGGAACTCACCCGGCGCCGCCTCGGTGGCTTCGCCCGGCTCCGCCTTGGCGACGTCGACGACAACCGAGGATTCGGTGTCCGTAGGCGCATTGTGGTCGGTCGTCATAACTCCCCATTTCATAAATGAATGCGCACATGCGCATGATGTTTATCGACGGTTCCAGCCGGATACCGTCGTCGGTGGATCTTGTTCTTTCGGCGATCACGCCCTCGGCGATCCGCGAGAGCCGCCGAAGGGGTCAGATGTCGAGGTCTTCGATCTCGGCGTCGACCAGCTCGCGGTCGATATCAACCGTGCCCACGGTCGAACCGTTTGGGCGGGCGGGCGTGTGCGAATCCGCGGCCATGACTACCTCATCTCATAAACGAATATGCAATTACGCATGAAACCAGCGCCAACGGACCCCGTTTCGGTCCGTTGTGACGAGTCGATCTGCTGTTTTCCGGTACCCCCGAGCGCACTCCGCGGTATCCCGTCGGGAATCACTATAAGTAGATGTATACGTATAACGCAAGCCCTAAGGTCGAGCGACCTCACCACCGGCCAAGGCAGGCTGCCTTTCCCGGTCGGCGCGACGCCGCCGCGCCACGCTGACCAGCAGCGCCAGGCCGACGCCGACTCCGAGTCCGAGCGCCCCGGCCGCCGCGAAGCCCGCGGGGAAGCCGCCCGCATCGATGGCGACGCCGGCGAGTGAGCTGCCGATGCCATTGCCGAGAGTCATTGCGGCACCGTGCCAGCCGATCGCTTCACCGCGCCCACTCTCCGGAACGATCCGGCTCAGCTGGTCGACGGATGCGACAAGCGTCGGCGCGCAGAGTGCACCCGCGATGAGCCCGGCCACGCCGAGCGATAGCGGTCCGACGGCGAAGCACATCGGAATGGTGATGGCGCCGAGCCCGGCGAGCAGGAGGTAGGTCGAGATCGGTCGATGCAGAGCGCCGTAGACGAGTCCGCCGACCAGCGAACCGAAACCCCATACGGCCATCACCACACCGAGCCATCGCTGCGCGCCGAACTCTCGAATGGCCGAGACGAAGGTCAACTCCGAACCCGCGAGCACCGCGATCGCCGCACTCGCACCGATACACAGCGCAACGAATTCGAGCCGGAACCACGCACGCCGCGGGATGGCGGCCGAGCGATCGCTGTCATCGGTGCGCAGCGACGGATTGCGCACCCACACGAAAACGCCTGCCAGCACCAGCGCCATCTGCATCCCGAACAGCGTGAGCGTCGTCGACCAGGCTGTCGCGGCGGCTACGCCGAGCACCGGCCCGACCATGAAGGCCGTTTCCACCGACACCGATTCCAACGCCAGGGCGGGCTGCCGGTTCTCCTCGGTAGTCGCCGCGATCACGGCCTGGCGCACCACCGTGAAGATCGGAATATCGAACAGCCCCGCCAGCGCCGCGAGCACCAGTAGCGCCCCGTATCCGACGAACGGCGCGATCGACCAGCACACCGCCCCGACAATGATCGACGGCAGAATCGTGCGCCGCAGCCCGAACCGATCCAGCATCCGCCCGCGCCACGGACCACTCACCGCAATACACAGGGTGACAACCGAACTCAGCGCACCGGCCTGTGCGTACGACCCGTGCAGCGTCTGCACCACATGCAGCGCGAGCAGCACCGCCCCCGCGAAGAACGGTATGCGAACCATCACCCCCAGCAGCAGCACATTGCGCACCGCCGAGTTCGACAGGACCTCGCGATAGGACCGCATTTGATCGAGGGTGTCATGCCCACCCACCCCCGCGCCACCAATTAATCCCATGATTCGGTCCGGCCGAGACGTCATGGACGCGTCCGGCCAATGCGCGACAAGGCCCCATCACCGCCCAGTTCGTCGCAAGTGTGATCATGCCGCCGTGGCGCGGTCCGTCGTATTCGGTCACGAATCCCTCACCCCACGAAGTGAAAGTTCAGCCGCAGTCGGGTGCAGGCGTTATCGGCGCCGCGCTGAACGCGACTCTCCAACCGGCGACCGCCGGCCGGGCCAGCGCGGACTCACCGACCACGACGGACGACCCATCCCCCATACGACAACCTCGGCTGCGATCTGAGTTACGAATGGTGAGCCGAGGCGGCTGCCCCTCGGCCACCAATGCACCTCAGGGCGCAGGTTGCCCGTGTTCGAGGTACGCCGTGCGACCGTCGGCATAGGCGGAATGGGCCTGCCTCAGGCGACGGCCCAGCCTGGGAATGACGTACTCATCGACCTTATCGATGCGGACCCATTTCCACTCGTCGAGTTCGGTTGGCTGGAGTTCGATGGCGCGCTCATCCTCGCCCAGTTCGCCACAGTCGAATAAATAGAGCGCCTTATCGCCTTCGCCCTGGTTCGGCGCCCAGTCGTGGACGAGCAATCGCTTCGGCACACGGTCGATCCCGAGCTCCTCACGGACCTCGCGACGGCACGCCGTGGTAGGCGCTTCACCCGGCTCTACATAGCCACCGGGTATATCCCAACCGTTGCCATAGGTTTTGTGCACCAACAGCACCTCGTCACCACGGACGAAAAGCGCCCCCGCCGCCATTCGTGCGCGCGCAAACCGATTGTCCCCGTCGACCATTGGATCACCTCACGATCTGCATTCGTTTGGCCAAGGCTTGCAATGCGAACGAAGGACTGCCGTGGACACTGCGCATCCACGTGAGTACGAGCTGTCGGCTCAGATAATGGTGGCGAACTTGTTCCGGTGCCGCCTGTTCGGCGTCGAGCACGGCGGTGATCGAATCCTGTTGGCGCCCGGCGAGATTGAATGCCCGAGCGAGTTCCAGCTGGTGACGGATCTGGCGCTCTATCGGCAATGCCGAGGTATCGAGGTTGGGACCGAGGCTCAGCGCGATCTGCACATCGCCCAATTCCATTGCGGTATTGACCCGGTGGATCGCGACGTTCGTCGGGCCGAAGGCGGTCCACAAGTAGTTGTGGTCGCCACCCAACCGCGCTGCCGCCTGATCTGCCTCTGTCAGAAAGCCCTGGACTACATCTCGTCGATTATTGCGGGCCGCGGCCATCGAACCGACGAGCAGCAGCGTTCCGTACACGGACCACACATCCGGCCGACCGGCGCCGAGATGCGATTGCAGGTAGTCGGCTCCGGCTTCCACCAGGTTCACGGCCGGTTGTACCCGGCCCGTCGACATGACGGTGAAAGCGACGGTCCTGATCAACGATCCGATGATCGCCGGGTCATTGGCGCGCTGCGCGGCGGCAAGTCCGCGCTCGGCCGCATTCCAGGCCAGGTCTGTTTCGCCGAGTTTGGTCAGCACCGACGCGGCGACCTGATAACCCAGCGCCAATACTCGATTGCTCGGTCCATCCGCATTGGATTGCACCATCGACAGCGCCGTGGACAACAGCGCTGGCAGCCGCCCGGCGGCGTAGCCGAACTTCGAGCCCTGGTAGGCGGCGAATACCTCGCTCAGATCCCGTTCGAGCTCCGGGAGTTGGAACGATCGAGATCTGCTCGTCGACGGTGCCGGCGTGCGCATCAGATGGCTGTAGTCCATCAATGTGGCGCGCAGTGCGGGGATGGTGGAAACCCCGCTTTCACTGGTCCAGTCCAGCAGCGTCGGCTCACCGATCAGATCACCTAGCGAAACATCGAGGGCGTCGGCGAGCAGACGGATAACCGATAGCCGGTCCAACGGGATCCGGTTGTTCTCGACCTTGCTCATCCAGTCGTCGGTGCGTCCGACGAGCCCGGCGAGAGCTTCTTGGGATATGCCTCGGCGGCGGCGATACCAAGCCACCCGTTCCCCGATGGTGAGATTCTGCGTCATTCCGCGCACAGGCCGATCTTCCACCTCGATTGGAAAGGATCCCGGAAGGAAATTCCGGGCGAAAACTCGAACAAGGCTCAGGCTACTGCTAAGCCAACGACATCACTGCCAGATGAGACGGGATTACCGTGAACATCGAAGAGGTTCGGACCGTGCTCGATTGGGTCGCGTACTACCGCCAGCAATTTCACCTGCCCGCCGAAGAACGCGGCGGCTATGTCATGCTGCCGGTGACGAACGCGGTGGGAATCGTGCATGTGCCGAAGCTATTCGCCGAGAAGCTGCTGGCCGCACTTCGCCAGCAGGGCAACCCCGGTCCGCTCCTGGCCCGGCAGATCCGCTGGACGTTCATCGCAGCCGTCGACAACTCCCCCGGCTATCGAGTGCTGGACCTGCTCTCCCGCAACGACATCCATGTTCCGATCGTCGGCAGTGCGCTGATGATCCCGACCGGTCTCGGCAGGCACACCCGGGAGGGCGCCTACTGGATCAACCCGCCCGAGCGAGATCAGCGTCTGCCCTCGTTGTCGACGGTTATCACCACCGCGCTCGCATTGAGACCGATAAAAGGGAACCACCGACAACGCGAAACTATCTGACTCGGCGCAAATGAAAAGGACCGCCCCACCGGAAATACTCCGGGGGACGGCCCTTTTCAGAGCTGTCGTTTCGAGCGACCCGCAAAGCAGTCGCTAAAAACTACTTGGCCTTTTCCAGGACCTCGACCAGACGCCAGTGCTTGGTGGCCGACAGCGGACGGGTCTCCATCAGCTGAACGCGGTCGCCGACACCGGCGACCTCGTTCTCGTCATGCGCCTTCACCTTGGTGGTGGAGCGAATGATCTTGCCGTAGAGCTTGTGCCGCGTGCGGTCTTCCAGCTCGACCACGATGGTCTTGTTCATCTTGTCCGAGACCACGTAGCCGATGCGGACCTTGCGGGTGCCGCGCTTTTCCTGTGTCACGTTCTCTTCACTCATGCCGCATCTCCCTTGCCAGCGGGTGCCGAGGCCAGGCCGAGCTCACGCTCACGCATGACCGTGTAGATGCGCGCGATCTCGTGACGCACGACGCGCAGGCGACGGTTGTTGTCCAACTGACCCGTCGCCATCTGGAAGCGCAGATTGAACAGCTCTTCCTTCGACTCGCGCAGGCGGGCGACGAGCTCCTCTTCGTTGAGCTCGCGGAGCTCTGCGGCCGGTGTACCGGTAGCCATCAGAACTGCTCCTCCCTGGTCACGATCCTGCACTTCATGGGGAGCTTGTGCATCGCGCGGCGCAGGGCCTCACGAGCGATCTCCTCGTTGGGGAAACTCATTTCGAACATCACGCGTCCGGGCTTGACGTTCGCGACCCACCACTCCGGCGAACCCTTACCGGAACCCATGCGGGTTTCGGCGGGCTTCTTGGTGAGCGGGCGATCCGGGTAGATGTTGATCCAGATCTTGCCACCACGCTTGATGTGGCGAGTCATCGCGATACGCGCGGACTCGATCTGCCGGTTGGTGACGTAGGCGGGCTCGAGAGCCTGGATGCCGAATTCACCGAACGCGACCGAAGTGCCGCCCTTGGCCATGCCGCTGCGGCTCGGGTGATGCTGCTTCCGGTGCTTGACCTTCCGTGGCATCAACATGCGTCAGCCCTCCTGTTTTTCTGCCGGGGCGTCGGCAACCGCAGTGGCAGCGCCTGCACGCCCGGCCTCAGTGCTGGTCGCGGTGGTACCCGAGGAACCGGACCGACGCGGGCGGCTCGGCCGCTCACGACGCTCGCGGCGGTCACCAGCGGCGGGCGCGGCCGCGGCCGTGACCTCACGCTTGCCACCGACGATGTCGCCCTTGTAGATCCAGACCTTCACGCCGATGCGACCGAAGGTGGTCTTGGCCTCGTAGAGGCCGTAATCGATATCCGCGCGCAGCGTGTGCAGCGGAACCCGACCCTCGCGGTAGAACTCCGAGCGCGACATTTCGGCGCCGCCGAGGCGGCCCGAGCACTGCACCCGGATGCCCTTGACGTTCGGCGAACGCATGGCCGACTGGATGGCCTTGCGCATCGCGCGACGGAACGCCACACGGTTCGACAGCTGCTCGGCCACACCCTGGGCGACGAGCTGCGCATCCGATTCGGGGTTCTTGACCTCGAGGATGTTCAGCTGCACCTGCTTGCCGGTCAGCTTCTCCAGCTCGGCGCGAATGCGGTCGGCCTCGGCGCCGCGGCGACCGATGACGATACCGGGACGCGCGGTGTGGATGTCGACGCGAACCCGGTCACGGGTGCGCTCGATCTCCACCTTGGAGATGCCAGCCCGCTCCATGCCGGTGGCCAGGAGCTTGCGGATGGCGACGTCTTCCTTCACGTAGTCCGCGTACTGCTTGTCCGCGTACCAACGCGACTTCCAGTCGGTGGTGATACCGAGGCGGAAGCCATGGGGATTGATCTTCTGTCCCATTTACTTTGCCCCTCCCTTCCGGCGGCTGCGAGCAGCACCGGCGGTGGGCACGCTCTCGACCTCGATGGTGATGTGGCTGGTGCGCTTGCGAATCCGGAACGCGCGGCCCTGGGCCCGCGGCTGGAAGCGCTTCATGGTCGCGCCCTCGTCGACGTAGGCGGTCGAGATGACCAGCGTGGCCGGGTTCAGGCCGAGGTTGTTCTCGGCGTTGGCCGCGGCGCTGGCGACGACCTTGGCGACCGGTTCGCTCGCGGCCTGCGGCGCGAACTTCAGGATCGCAAGTGCGTCCTCGACCCGCTTGCCGCGGACCAGGTCCACGACACGGCGAGCCTTCATCGGGGTGACGCGAACATGCTTCGCCGTCGCCCGGGCAGTCGGGTTCTGAGTCTCAGTGGTCATCGCCGCTTGCTCTTCCGGTCTTCCTTGACGTGGCTCTTGAACGTCCTGGTGGGCGCGAACTCACCCAGCTTGTGGCCGACCATGGACTCCGAGACGAACACCGGCACATGCTTGCGACCGTCGTGGACGGCGAAGGTGTGACCGATGAAATCCGGGATGATGGTCGAACGACGGGACCAGGTCTTGATGACCTGCTTGCTGCCCTTCTCGTTCTGCACGTCCACCTTTGCGAGGAGGTGGTCGTCGACGAACGGGCCCTTCTTGAGGCTGCGTGGCATTTCTTACCTCCTCCTTCAGCGCTTCTTGCCGGTCTTGCGACGGCGGACGATGAGCTTGTCGCTCGGACGGTTGGGCTTGCGGGTACGGCCTTCCGGCTGACCCCACGGCGAGACCGGGTGGCGACCACCGGAGGTCTTGCCCTCACCACCACCGTGCGGGTGGTCGACCGGGTTCATAACGACACCACGGACCGTGGGACGGCGACCCTTCCAGCGCATGCGGCCGGCCTTGCCCCAGTTGATGTTCGACTGTTCGGCATTGCCGACCTCGCCGACGGTGGCGCGGCAGCGCACGTCGACGCGGCGGATTTCACCGGAGGGCATACGCAGCGTGGCGTAGGGGCCTTCCTTACCGAGCAGCTGGATGCTCATGCCGGCGGCACGGGCCATCTTCGCGCCACCGCCCGGACGCAGTTCCACGTTGTGAATCGTGGTACCGGTCGGGATGTTGCGCAGCGGCAGGTTGTTACCCGGCTTGATGTCGGCCGTCGGGCCGGACTCGATCGGGGTGCCCTGCTGGATACCCTTCGGCGCGATGATGTAGCGCTTCTCGCCGTCCACGTAGTGCAGCAGCGCGATGTTGGCGGTGCGGTTCGGGTCGTACTCGATGTGCGCGACCTTGGCCGGGATGCCGTCCTTGTCCAGGCGACGGAAGTCGATCAGACGGTAGGCACGCTTGTGGCCGCCACCGCGGTGCCGGGTGGTGATGCGACCGTGCGCGTTGCGGCCACCCTTGCTGTGCAGCGGGCGGATCAGCGACTTCTCGGGGGTCGACCGAGTGATCTCAGCGAAGTCCGAGACGCTGGAGCCACGACGGCCCGGCGTAGTCGGCTTGTATTTACGGATTGCCATGAGTTCTTCTCTGCTTTCTGGAATCCCAGGCGCTTACGCGACCGGGCCTCCGAAGATCTCGATGGGCTTGCTGTCGGCCGAGATGGTCACGAGCGCGCGCTTGGTGTCCTTGCGCTTGCCGTAACCGAAGCGGGTCCGCTTGCGCTTGCCCTGACGGTTGGCGGTGTTGACGCTGGTCACCTTCACGCCGAAGACCTTCTCGACGGCGATCTTGATCTGCGTCTTGTTGGAATCCGGGTGCACGATGAAGGTGTAGGTGCCTTCCTCGATCAGTCCGTAGGACTTCTCCGAGATGACCGGCGCCAGCAGAATGTCGCGGGGGTCGGCGATCGTGGTCACTTGCTCTCCTCCTGTGCGGATTCGGCGGGGCCGTGCACGAAGGCGTTCAAGGCCTCGACGCTGAACACCACTTCATCGCTTTCCAGCACGTCGTAGGTGTTGAGCTGATCCGGCGCGATCGGGTGCACGAACTCCAGGTTCTGCACGCTCTTCCAGGCCGCGATGTCCTCACGTCCGAGGACGAGGAGGAACTTCTTGCGGTCCGACAGCTCGGACAGGAAGGACTTCGCGGTCTTGGTCGACGGGGCCTGCCCCGAGACCAGTTCGCTGATCACGTGGATGCGCTCGTTGCGCGCACGATCCGAGAGAGCTCCGCGCAGTGCGGCACGGATCATCTTCTTGGGGGTGCGCTGGCTGTAGTCGCGCGGCTGCGGACCGTGCACGGTGCCACCGCCGGTGAACTGCGGCGCGCGGGTCGAGCCCTGACGGGCGCGGCCGGTGCCCTTCTGGCGGTACGGCTTCTTGCCACCACCGCGGACTTCACCGCGGGTCTTGGTGGAGTGGGTGCCCTGGCGAGCGGCGGCGAGCTGCGCGATGACCACCTGGTGCATCAGCGAGATGTTCGCGGTCGCGTCGAAGATCTCCGAGGGGAGTTCGACGGTGCCATTGGTCTTGCCACCCAGTTCTTTGACCGGAAGCGTCAGGTTGGTCTTCTTCTCAACGCTGGTCATGCGTGTGCACCACCCTTCACGGCGCTCTTGACGACGACGACGTTGCCGCGGCGACCCGGGATCGCTCCCTTGATCAGCAGCAGGCCGTTCTCGACGTCCACCTTGTGAACCGACAGGTTCTGTGTGGTGACGCGGTCATTGCCCATCCGGCCCGACATGCGCATGCCCTTGAACACGCGGCCGGGGGTGGCGCAGCCACCGATGGAACCCGGGCGACGGTGCACGGCCTGCGCACCGTGCGAGGCGCCTTGGCCGGCGAAGCCGTGGCGCTTCATGGTGCCGGCGAAGCCCTTGCCCTTGCTGGTGCCGGTGACGTCGACGTAGGCGCCCTCTTCGAAGACATCGGCGTTGATCTCCTGGCCGACCTCGAAGGTGGAGGCATCCGCGACCCGGATCTCGGCGACATGGCGGCGCGGGGTGACACCGGCCTTGGTGAACTGGCCGGAGACCGGCTTGTTCACCTTGCGCGGGTCGATGGCGCCGAAAGCGACCTGGACGGCGCTGTAGCCGTCGCGCTCCACGGTGCGGATCTGGGTAACGACGTTCGGTCCGGCCTTGATGACGGTCACGGGGACGACGCGGTTCTTATCGTCGAACACCTGGGTCATGCCGAGCTTGGTGCCCAGGATGCCCGCCGCGGGCCTGTTCTTGTTATCAGTCATGATTCGAGTCCCCGTCACTGAATGTTGACGTCGACGCTGGCCGGGAGATCGATGCGCATCAGGGCATCAACCGTCTTCGGCGTCGGGTCGAGGATGTCGATCAGCCGCTTGTGCGTCCGCATCTCGAAGTGCTCGCGCGAGTCCTTGTACTTGTGCGGCGAACGGATGACGCAGTACACGTTCTTTTCGGTCGGCAACGGCACCGGCCCGACCACACGGGCCCCGGTGCGGGTCACCGTCTCCACGATCTTGCGCGCGGACGCGTCGATCGCTTCGTGGTCATAGGCCTTGAGCCTGATGCGGATCTTCTGTCCCGCCACGCTAAGTGTCCTTTTCTCCGCTTATCGTTCGTGGTCCGGAAGCCGGCTTCCGTACCACCTTCAATTGCACAGCCCGAACACACGAAGACGTCCCAGCCCGAGTGGATCAGGCCCGGAAGAGGCAGCCTGCGTAACGCAGGGCCCCCGCTCGGGCAGATCCAACACAGTGAGACCCCGACCGGGCACGCCGCCCGGCTCCGCCGGTTGACGTGCGACAGTCTCGCCGCTGTTCATCTGTCATGGTTCTCCGGTCCACGCGGTCGGGCGTGTCGCCCATCCGCTCATTCCTCGGCTCCGGTTCGAAACTTCACCTGGCCTGGAACGTTGTCCCGGACGTACCCGCACTGGAAGCCAGCGAGGTACACGATTGGGTGTTGCTCGCCTCGCCACCCGCCACAGCCGCGGTACGGCATGACCTGGTGCAAGGCAACCCGAACAGTATGCCCGACGCCGTTGGCGACATCAAATCCGCCCCCACCCCTCGACTCGCCACCAGGTCAGGGCACGAATCCCGGGCGCGCCCCAGTTGCGAGGTGGTGGGCGATCACGGTCGAACGCACCTGGGCTACTGGAGTGAACAGCCACCGGCGGGTGCCGCAAAAGTATGTCACGCCCCTACCGGAGCCTAACTTACTTTTAAGTAAGATAAGGGTATGACGAAGCAGACCGCGACCCATCGCATCTGGACGAAGCTGCCGGACAACCGGCTGGGGCACACCCTGTTCTCGCTTGGCATGGTGGCCCGGGTGCCCTATTTCGGCACGGTGCTGCCGAGCGTCGTGCGACTGGAACCCGGACTGTGCGAGGTGACCTCGCCGAAGTGGTTCGGCATCCACAACCATCTGGGCACCTATCACGCGATCGCGGCATGCAATCTGGCCGAGGTGGCAATGGGAATGCTGAGCGAGGCGACGGTGCCCGATACCCATCGCTGGATCCCCAAGGCCATGAATGTGCAGTACCTGGCCAAGGCCGAGACCGGGCTGCGCGCGGTGGCGAAGCTGGCCGAGTTGCCCGACTTCACCGAGATCACCGAGGGCCGCGAGCTGGTCGTACCGGTATCCATCTACGACAAGCACGGTCTCGAGGTCGTGCACGCCGATATCACCACCTGGGTCACGCCCAAGTAGGCAATGTCCTCGCCCGGTCCCGAACCGGCGAGCGGCACCGCCGCCCCGCCCCGGGAGCCCGCGGGCCAGGGGGTGGTGTTGCGGGCGCACGGCCGGTGCGGTTTGAATGCGAACCATGAGTGACAGCGCGGTCGGGGAATTCGACCTCTGTGTGGTCGGGCTCGGACCGACCGGACGGGCGCTGGCGCATCGGGCGATGCGGGCCGGCTGCACGGTGGCGGCCGTCGATCCGCGGCCCGACCGGCTCTGGCCGCCCACCTTCTCCTGCTGGATCGATGAGCTGCCGGAGTGGCTGCCGCCCAGCGCCATTGCCGCGCGCATTCCGCGGCCGACGGTCTGGACCGAGTCCGAGCATCGCATCGACCGGCCCTACTGCGTGCTGTCGAAAACCGGTCTGCGCGATGCGCTTGCACTCGACGAGGCCACCGTGTTCGCCGGTCGGGCCACGCGCGTGGATGCCAATGAGGTGGAGCTCGCCGACGGCACGATCCTCAGAGCGGCAACGGTTTTCGATACTCGCGGACTGCCCGCGCTCGGACGGCGTCGAGCCGCGAGCGCGCACGGCATCTTCGTCGACGCGGAGACCGCAGCGCCGATGATCACCGAAGGTGAAGGGCTGCTGCTGGATTGGCGCTCGGAGAACGGCGCGGGTCCGGACGAACCGCCGTCGTTCCTCTATGCCGTCCCGCTCGGCGATGGCACGGTGATCTTCGAGGAGACCAGCCTCGGCCTGCGCGGCGGTATGCCACAACACGAATTGCGTAGGCGCACCCTGAACCGCCTTGCCGCACACGGCATCCGACTCACCGGCACGGAGCCGACCGAGGCCGCGCATTACCCACTCGACCAGCCACCGCCGAAAAAGGGTACCGCCCAGGCGATTCCGTTCGGCTCCCGCGGCGGCATGATGCATCCCTGCACGGGCTACAGCGTCGCCGGTTCGCTTGCCCTCGTCGACACCACCGTCGCGGCCCTGCGGCAAGGCCGCGACCCGATCGCCGAACTCTGGCCGTGGCGGGCGCGGCTGGTGTACTGGATGCGCATGCGCGGACTCTGGGGCCTGGGCCGCCTGACCACCGAACAGTCCGTCGCCATGTTCGACACCTTCTTCAGCGCCACCCCACGCGGCCAACGCGCCCTACTCTCGGCCCACGACGACTACACCGCCCTCGGCGCCGTCCTCTTCAACACCGTCGCTCGCACCTGGCCCTTCCGCTGGCGCTACGACCTGGTCGGCTGGACCAACCGAAACCGCTGGCTGAACTACGATTTCACAGAGCCACTCGAGCGCATCTCGCGACGCACAGAATGACGCCGCGATCATTCGAAATATCTGCGCCTCAACGAAAATCGATGGTTTCCAGCGTGAACGAGAAGGGGTCGGGAAGTTCGAGTGGCTTCCCGAAGGGAACTCTGATCTCCGAGCGGTAGTCGATCAGGTCCGCCTCGCCGCCGGGTTCACCGAGAAGAGTGATCGTCTGCTGCTGCCGATCGACGAGTAGATAGAGCGGCACCGCTCCGCGGGCATAGCAGTATCGCTTGGTCTTGCGATCCCAATCCGGTTTCGAGCTGGTGACCTCGACGACCATGACGACCTTGCCGACCGACATCCATGAGGGCTCGTCGATGAATGCGCCGTCGGGGACGAATACGCCGTCGGGAATCAAATGGTTCTTCGGGCAGAGTCCGCCACGGTCCAGCAACAATCCCTTATGGCCGGAGAAGGAAAACTCCGTTGCGGACTGCCGGTACACCTGCCGAATCAGCGTGGAGATGTTCTGCTCGTGATCACCGTCCGGCGGTGGTGTCACGATGATGTCGCCCTCGATCAGCTCGGCCCGGAATCCTTCCGGAGTCTCCAGCGCGTGGAAGCCCTCCAACAGCACATCTGCTGGATCCCCCTGCGGCTCATGCGCCTCAGCTGCGGTCACTGCCGACACCTCCTCCGCTCGCGCGCTCAGCATACGGGTCGCCTATGACCAAGTGCGTCCGATCGATAGCCTGGTCGGATGCCCTGTTTCGAAGGCGCCGCAGAGAACACACGGCCCGGTCGGCGCAGCCGCGCGGACCGGGCCGAGTTCGTCAGGCGCCGGTTTCGGCGGCGCGTTGATAGCCGCGGATGGCGGGGTAGGCGAACACGATGATGAGGCCCACTACCCAGGCAACGGTTTTGAGGAGGGGTTCGGCCACCGAACCGCCGTAGGACAGGCCTTTCATGGCATCGATGGCACAGCTCATCGGCTGATTGGCGACCACGTCCTGCAGCCAGATCGGGTAGGCGAAGACCGGTACGAAGCCGGTGTTGAAGAACAGCAGCAAGGTGTTGAAGATGCCGATCAGGCTGACGAGCATGACACCCTCGGTAATGGTCGCCAGCGCGGTGACGAGCACGGCGAAACCCACGCCGAACAGCACCGGAATGCCGATGAGCGCGATGGCCGCGAGCGGGCCCTGGCCGAAGCGAAAGCCAAGGGTCAAGCCGACCGCGATCACGAACAGGGTGGTGACCAGGACGCGGACCGCCTCGGCAAGGAGCCTGCCGGTCAGTCCGGCCGCCCGGTGCACCGGCATGGTCCAGAAGCGCCCGAGCAGTCCGGTGAACTTCTCGCCTTTGAATCCCAGCGCACTGACCACCGCACCCGACATCGCGGCGACCAGCGTGATCAGCGCGACCTGCCCGTAGACGCTCGGTATACCGGTGGCCGCAGTGATCGAAATGCCGAGCACGATGCGGAACATCAACAGCGTCAGTGCCGGGTAGACCAGCGTCTGGATGGTGGTCGCCGGATCGCGCGCCCATACCAACAGCAGTCGCTTGCACTGGATCAGGCTGTGCGCGACCCAGGTGGACAGCGCACGTTCGGACGGCGGGGTGACCCGCGGCAGCACCTCGAACCCGTCGATCTCGGTGCGCTGCACAGTCTCGACAGAACTCATGACCGCCTCACGCTCGCCCAGATCGCCAACGGGGTGAAGACGATCGCCGCACCACCCAACCAGACCAATGGCACCCACAGCACATCCCAGCTCACCCCGTCATGGGCCATATCGCGCAGCGCGAAGGAGAACTGGGAAATCGGCTGATTGCGCACGAACGGCCGGATCCACATCGGGAAGCTGCGCTCCGGGACGAATCCGCACGAGAGCATGCCGAAGATCAAGGTGGGCAATGTCAATGCCTGGCTCAGCGATTCCGGACTCTTGGTCAGACTGCCGAGCGCATCCGCGCCGAGCGCGAGCACGGTACCGACCGCGATCGAGAACACGCAGAACAGCACGGCCTGACCGGCACCGGCGATGAATCGGAAGCCGATAATGTAGCCGAAGATGATCGCCGCGGTCAGTGCGGTCAGCGAACGGACCAACCCGGCCGCGATGCGCGCGCTCAAGGGCACCATGATGCCGATCGGCATCGTCTGCAGTCGGGTACTCAGACCGGTCAGCGCCTCGTAGGCGGCCAGCTGCGCATTCGACATCATGGTGAAGGCCATGGTCTGCAGCACGATGATCGGCATGACGAACTGGGCGTAGTCGATGCCCTGGAACTTCATCACGTACCGCAGCGGCAGATAGAAGCCGAGGGTGAAGACCAGCGGGGTGATCATTGCGACGATCAGCTCGCCCTTGGTGGCCATGGTCCGGACGATGCGTCCGGTCAGCGCCCGCCACTGTGCGAAGGCGGACAGTCGGGCCGCGGGCAGCTCGGCGAAGAGCAGCGCCGTATCGGGCTGCTCAACGATTGCGGAACTCACTAGTGGCCGCCCGAATGGCCGGTGATGGACAGGAATACATCATCGAGCGAGGGCCGCCGCAGCGCGATATCGGCCAGCTGGATCTCGGCGGCATCGAGCCTGCGCAACGCCTCGGAGAGGGTGGCGGCACCATCGGGCGCCGGAATGGAAAGCCGGTCCCCGCCATTGATATCGGCGAGCACCGCGGCGGGCACCAGATCACCGAGCGCGGCGGCGGCCTTGCCGAGCTGGGTCGGATCCAGCGGCACCACCTCGCAGTAGCTGCCGCCGGTCTTCTCCTTGAGCTCGTCGGCGGTGCCCTCGGCGATCACCGTGCCCTTATCGATGACGATGATGTTGTCGCTGAGCACATCGGCTTCCTCGAGGTACTGCGTGGTGAGCAGCACCGTGATGCCCTGATCCTTGAGCGCGGTCACCAGATCCCACACGCCTTGGCGGCTGCGCGGGTCCAGGCCGGTGGTCGGCTCGTCGAGGAACACCACCTCGGGGCGCACCACCAGGCCGCAGGCGATATCGACACGACGACGCATGCCGCCCGAATAATTGCGCACCGCACGACGGCCCGCACTCACCAGGTCGAATTCCTCGAGCAGGGTGTCGGCGCGCTTGCGGGCAGCGGATTTGCCCAGGCCCATCAGGCGGCCGAACAGCTCCAGGTTCTCGCGGCCGGAGAGGTTCTCATCGAGTGCGGCGTACTGGCCGGTCATCATGATCGAGCGCCGCACGCCCGCCGGATCCTTCTGCACATCGTGGCCCGCGACGATGGCAGTGCCGGAGTCCGGGCGCAGCAGGGTGGACAGCACCTTGACCATGGTGGTCTTACCCGCGCCGTTCGGCCCGAGGATGCCCAGCACGCTGGCCCGCTCGGCGGTAAAACTGATGCCCTGCAACGCATGCACATCGCCGAATGACTTTCGGACGTCGGCAACGACGACCGCGGCCTCACCACCTTCGAGTGGTGGGTCGCTCGCGTGCGAATCCGATTTGTTCAAGCTCGGCATCAACTCTCCACTGTGTCTGATCGGCGGCGGTCGCTAGGCGTTAGGCATGAATACGTCCCGGTTGGTGATCCCTGCCGCCAGGCGTGATGTTACCGGCCCGCGCATTCCTATATGGCCGAGCGCGTCATACCCACCGGTCCGAAACCTAAGTGTGTCCTTGATCACATTTGCGGTGGCCAAACCGCCGCAGCCGCGATCGTCGCTGGTCGCGGCGGTCAAGGGCAGCGCAGGGGCGGCAGGAGCGCCTTGTCGGGCCGTCGCGGCAACCATAGTCTGCTAGGCGGGGGAACACGCACTCACTCGTTGCGGCAGCACTGCTTCGCCTAGCGCTCGGCGGTCTGCGGCGGATCGACCCTGCGAGAGGTGACCATGGCCGAGACCGCGCAGCCGAGACTGGCAGCGCATACGGGAGGATCGGGCCGACCGAACGTGCTGACGTCCTATGACCCGCGCACCGGCGAAATCGTCGGCAACTACGCCGTAATGGGCGCCGGTGAACTCAACCGCACCGTGCGCGCCGCACGCTCCGCCGAAAAGTGGTGGGCAGAACTGGGATTCAGCGCTCGCAAACGCTGGCTACTGGACTGGAAGCGCAGTATCGCCAGGCGCGCAGGCGAATTGGTGGAGATCCTGTGCGAAGAAACCGGAAAACCGGAGGCGGACGCGGCAATCGAGGTGATGCTCGCGGTCGAGAATCTGGATTGGGCGGCCCGCAATGCCGCCCGGGTACTGGATCGGCGCAAGCTCGGATCGACCTGGCTGAGCCGCAATCAGCACGCCTCTGTCGGCTATCTGCCCCTCGGCGTCGTCGGCGTGCTCGGACCGTGGAACAACCCGGTGTTCACCCCGATGGGTTCGATCGCCTACGCGATGGCTGCGGGCAATGCCGTGGTGTTCAAACCCGATGAACTCACCACCGGCGTCGGGGTCTGGCTGGCCGACAGCTGGAACAAGCTGGCACCGAATCAGCCTGTGCTGCAAGTGGTCACCGGTGATCACGCCACCACCGCGGCGCTGTGTCGCAGCAAGGTGGACAAAATCGCCTATGCCGGTTCGGATGCGGGCGCGCGGGAGGTGATCTCGCTGTGCGCGCAGACCATGACTCCGGTGGTGGTCGAGCGTAATGGCAAGGGCACCATGGTGGTTCACGTCGACGCCAAACTCGACGAGGCCGCAGAGGCCGCGGTCTTCGGCGCGATGGCCAATGCGGGCCAGAACTCGACCGGTATCCAGCGGGCCTATGTCGCCAACTCCGTGTACGACCGATTCCTGGAACTGGTGGTCGAACAGGCGCGGCGACTGCGCCCCGGTGCGGATAGGCGCGCCTCCTACGGCCCGATGATTCTGGAATCACAGGTCGACGTGGTGCGCAGGCAGGTGCGCGATGCGCTGGCCAGGGGCGGACGCGCGGTGGTCGGCGGACTGGACTCGATACGCGAGCCCTATATCGAACCCATCGTGCTCGCCGAGGTGCCGGAGGAGAGCGTCGCGATCACCGGTGAGGGCATCGGGCCGGTGCTGATCGTCAACAAGGTCGCGAATATGGACGAGGCGGCGCGACGCATCAACGCGGTCGGCAATGGTGTCGCGGTGTCGGTGTTCACCCGCGATGTGCACGGCATCGAATCCTTTGCCGAACAGCTGCGGGTCGGCGTTGTGACCATCAATTCTTCGACCACGTACGCCGGGATCCCCGCGTTGCCATTCGGTGGCGTCGGCGAATACGGGCAGGGACACCATCACGGCGACCAGGGACTGCGCGAGTTCAGCCGGACGCTGGCCATCGCCCGCAAGCGCTACCGCGCCCCGGTGAACCTGTCCACCTTCGATCGGCATCCCCGCCATCTGCGCACGGCGAAGACCATCTTCCGAGTGCGCCACGGACGGTAGAGCTGAGCCCAGCCGCGGATCACTTCATACGCCCCCACCATGGAGCGAGTCTTACGAGCGACGTTCGCGGCCCGTCTCGCGTCCGAGTCGTCGAAGCGCATGCGCCGCAGGCGCGAGTCTCGACCACTGGGCGGTGCACCTCGGGCGCCGAACTGCCCGCTCGAGGCGACCACAAGGGAGTGAGTCTTACGAGCGACGTTCGCGGCCCGTCTCGCGTCCGAGTCGTCGAAGCGCAT
>NZ_JBEXLC010000156.1:0-20726 GCF_040609795.1 Nocardia sp. NPDC004604 | reverse complement strand
CAACAATATCGTCTAAATTAATGACATAAAGACAGCTGTTGGTGATCCGATGCAGTCGATCTACGGCTGGCGCGGCGCGTCCGCCGCCAACCTGCCCAGATTCGCCACCGACTTCCCCAGTGCCCCCGGCATTCCCGCGCCGATTCTGCCGCTGCTGACCAGCTGGCGGAATCCGCCGGAAGCGCTGGCGCTGGCGAATCTGGTCGCCGAACCACTGCGCCGCAATGCCATCGACAGCGGCGGTGTCACCGTCGATGCGCTGCGCGCGAAACCCGATGCCGCGCCGGGTGTCGTCGCCATGGCGCTCACCGAAACCGTTGTCGACGAACGGATCTGGGTAGCGGGTCGGATCGCGGCCGAATGGGCGATCAAGCGTGCGGCGGGGGAGGCCCCGCCGACCTCGGCGGTACTGGTGCGCCGCAATGCCGATGCCGCTTCGCTCGCGGAAGCCCTACGCGAACAGGGGCTTCCGGTGGAGATCGTCGGTCTCGGCGGTCTGCTGGCCACTCCGGAGGTCGCCGATATCGTCGCCACCCTACGGCTCATCGCCGAACCCGGTGCGGGCAGCGCCGCCATGCGCATACTCACCGGGGCCCGCTGGCGCATCGGCGTCGCCGACCTCGCTGCACTCGCCCGCCGCGCCAGGGATCTGTCGATCAGCCGCCTGCACGGCAATGAAGTCGATGAGATCACCGACTCCACCGCACTCGCCGAGGCGCTGCGCGAGGTGGCGCCGGAACCGGCCGAACAGGCCGGTCTGGCCGATGCGATCGCCGATCCCGGTCCGCGGGAACAGTATTCGGAGGCGGGCTTCCTGCGCATCGTGGCACTGGGCCGTGAACTCGCGGCGCTGCGGGAACGCAGCGGCCAACCACTCGCCGAACTCGTCGCGGATGTGGAACGCACCATCGGTGTCGGCGTGGAGACCCAGGCCCGCCGCGCGATGGTCGGCGCCGGTGCCGGACGCGAACATCTGGACGCCTTCGCCGAGGTGGTCGCCGGATACGCTAGCGATTCCGGCGCATCGCTGGGCGGTCTACTCGCCTTCCTCGCCGCCGCGGAGTCGGTCGAGAACGGTTTGGAGCCGGGCGAGGTCGAGGTTGCCCGGGATCGAGTTCAGGTATTGACCGTGCACGCGGCCAAGGGCCTGGAGTGGGAGATCGTCGCGGTACCCCACGTCACCCGCGGGGTCTTCCCCTCCGGCGCGGCCTCCGGTACCTGGCTCGGTGCACTGGCCGAACTCCCCACCACCCTGCGCGGCGATCGCCAACAGGACGATGCCACCGAGGGCGTCCCCGTGCTCGACCTGTCGGACCTCTACGACCGAGCCGACCTGGAGCGAGCGATCAAGTCCCATAAGGAATCCCTGGACCGACGCCGCATCGACGAAGACCGCCGCCTGTTCTACGTCGCCCTCACCAGAACCGAACGCGTTCTGCTGGTCTCCGCCCACCACTGGGCCGAAACCGGCACCGCGCCAAAGGGGCCGTCGGACTTCCTCCTGGAACTCAAATACGCCAGCGAAGCGCTGGACAGTCCGGCCCATGGCGCGGTCGCCATCGACCGCTGGGACGACGCTCCCGACGTCGACGCCGTCAATCCGTTCACCGATAACCCCGCGACCGCCGAATGGCCCCGCGACCCCCTCGGCAATCGCCGCGACCCCATCGAACAGGGTGCCTCTCTCGTCCGCGCCGCCCTCGCCGAACTTGCGGAACAACCGGCTACAGGTGTCACCGCGACGAACCGTACGGTCCTTCCTGCAACCCGTGACAGAGCAACTGCCTCAGCCGATTTCGTGGACCGCCTGCCCCATGACATCGACATGACACCGACTGTAGCCCCTGCCACCGACAACTTTGCCGACCCGAAAACAACGGCCACCCGCCCCGACCTTCCCGCCGCGGTCGCACTATCAACCGACCCCGACGCCGACGGTCGCGCCGCGGTCGTACTGTCAACCGACCCCGACGCCGACGGTCGCGCCGCGGTCGTACTGTCAACCGACCCCTACGCCGACGGTCCCGCCGCGGTCGCACTGACAGCTGACCCTTACGCCGACGTTCCCCCGCCCGACGGTCCCGATGCGCCCGCACCGTTCGACGACCCCTACGAACCACCCGCGAGCGCCCTCAGTGCGCCGGATCGGCACGCGCAGGACGAATTCCCGTCGCCCCCACACGACTTCGAACCGCGTCCCGACAAGTCCGAGCCGCCGCTCAGCGACTTCGAACTGCCTTTCGACAACGAACCTCCTTTCGACGAATTCGAGCCACCCCCGGACGAGTTCGGCTCATCGACCTCCGAACCCACACCGCCCCACGACCATTCCGCTGGACACGCGGACGATTCCGACGACCCCGACGGCTGGGCCGCCGACGTCGATGCGCTACTCGCCGAATTCGAAGCCGACCAAGCCATCGCAGAAGAAGTCGAACTCCCCGGCCAGATCGCCGCCACCGCTCTGGTCGAAATGCGCGCGGACCCAGCCAAACTCGCCGCCCGCCTGCGCCGCCCGCTGCCGTTCCCACCGAATCCGCTGGCCCGGCGCGGCACCGCCTTCCACGCCTGGGTGCAGCGTTGGTTCGCCGCCGACCGCCTGCTCGGCTTCGATGAACTGCCCGGCGCGGACAGCAGCGCCGCCGATGCCGGCGTGGACACCGAACTGGTCACCATGCAGGAGTCGTTTCTGAACTCGCCGTGGGCCCACCGCAGCCCGCTGGAGGTGGAGATCCCCTTCGAAACCTCCATTGCCGGCACGGTGATCCGCGGCCGGATGGATGCCGTCTTCGCCGAACCCGGCGGCGGCTGGATCGTGGTCGACTGGAAAACCGGTGCCGAACCCGCACCCGCCGACGAGCCAGCGGTCGCCATGCAGCTGGCCGTCTACCGACTGGCCTGGGCCAGGCTGATGGCCGGGCGCGAGCACGGCACCGAGGCGGAAATGCTCGAACGCATCGGCGCCGCATTCCATTACGTGCGCACCGGACGCACCATCGCGCCCGCCGCCCTGCCCGGCCCGGACGAATTGGCCGAGCTGATCAGGAATGCCGCGCCGAATGATCCGCGACCCTGAGGTTCACCGACTGTTCGTGTGGGTGCGGGGTGCGATCGCGGATACCCGGTAGGCTCCGGTGCGTGCCGGAGGGACAGATAACGCCGGAGCTAATCGACTCGGCCAGGGCGGGTGAGTCCGGTGTTCGGTGATCGCACACGCAGTGTCGGATTGTCGAGTCGCCCGGATTTCGCGCTGGTCGGTGTGCTGCGCATCCCCGAAATCCAGTCCAGTCCAGGGGCATCGCTGGTGCGCCGGGTGCTCTTCGCGATCGGGTTGCTGTTCGCCGCGGCACTGGTGGTGTACGTGGGTCGCGATGGGTACCACGACAATTCCGGGAACGAGCTGTCGTTCCTCGACGCCCTCTACTACGCGACGGTATCGCTGTCGACCACCGGCTACGGCGATATCGCGCCGGTCACCCCTGAGGCCAGGCTCGTCAATATTGTCATCATCACCCCGCTGCGCATTCTCTTCCTCATCGTGCTCGTCGGTACCACCATCGGCGTACTCACCGAGCGTTCCCGGCAGGCATTCAAGATTCAGCGTTGGAGGCGCAGCGTGCGTAATCACACCGTCGTGGTCGGATACGGGACGAAGGGCCGCACCGCGGTCGACGCCATGCTCGGCGACGGCATACAGCCCGCCGATATTGTCGTGGTCGATACCGATTCCGTCGCACTGGATGCCGCGGCGAATGCGGGCCTGGTGACGGTGCACGGTTCGGCCACCCAATCCGATGTGCTCCGGCTGGCCGGTGTGCAGCGCGCGGCCTCGGTCATCGTCGCCGCGAACCGCGACGACACCGCCGTACTGGTCAGCCTGACGGCACGCGAACTCAATAAGAACGCCAAGATCGTGGTCGCCATCCGGGAGGCCGAGAACACCCATCTGCTGCGCCAGTCCGGCGCGGATTCGGTGGTGGTCTCCTCCGAGACCGCGGGCCGGCTGCTCGGCATTGCCACCACCACCCCGACCGTGGTCGAGATGATCGAGGATCTGCTGACCCCCGAGGAGGGCTTCGCCGTTGCCGAACGCGAGGTGGAACCGTCCGAGGTCGGCGGCTCGCCCCGGCATCTCGGCGATATCGTGCTCGGCGTGGTGCGCGGCGGTGTGCTGATCCGGGTGGGCCAGGCCGAGGTGGACGCGCTGGAGGCGACCGACAAGCTGCTGTACATCCGGCACGCGGGCCGGTGATACCGGCGCGACGGTTGGCGTTCGGGGCGGCGCGATAGTCTCGAACCGTGGCCTCAGGATTTCAGCTCAACGGTGTTCCGCTGCTTTCGCGTTCAGTGCTCGACCGGGCCGAGGAGATCCGGACCGATGAACAGGCGCTGAAGGAGGGCTGGGCCGAGGCCGAACTACTCCGGGTCAATACGCGCGGGCAGTTCCGCGTCGACAATGGCGCGCTGGTGCTGGAACCGGCGATCGAACTGTCCGCCGAACCGAATCCGGCCGCGGTATTTCTCGGCATCAGCAGCGGCAGACATGTCTGGGCGGTGCGCGATCCCGAACTGCAGGGCACGCTGACCGATCTGCGGGCGATGGCGGGCGGCGTCGACGATCTCACCGCCGGTCTGCTCACCGCCGCCATGGCCCTGCTGAACTGGCATGACAAGGCCGGGTTCAATGCCGCCGACGGCACCGCGACCGTCGCGACCAAGGGCGGTTGGTCGCGGGTCACCGAGGGCGGCCACGAGGAGTTCCCGCGAATCGATCCGGCCATCATCTGCCTGATCCACGACGGCGGCGACCGAGTGCTGCTGGCCCGCCAGCACACCTGGCCCAAGACGTTGTTCTCCCTGCTCGCCGGATTCGTCGAGGCGGGGGAGTCGCTGGAGCGCTGCGTCGAGCGCGAGATGCTCGAGGAAGTCGGGGTCCAGGTCCGTGACATCACCTACCTGGGCAGTCAGCCGTGGCCGTTCCCGCGCTCGCTGATGCTCGGATTCGCTGCCGTCGCCGATCCCGATCAGCCGCTGACCTTTTCCGACGGCGAGATCGTCGAGGCCTACTGGTTCACCCGCGCGGAGGTGCGCGAGGCGCTGGCCGTCGGCGATTGGTCCGCGCAGAACCAGGGTGCGCGACTACTGCTGCCGGGATCGATCTCCATCGCGCGCACGATCGTGGAGTCCTGGGCGGCGCAGGAGAGCTGATCGCGGGCGCAAAAAGTTCCGTGCGGGCCGCGAGGTCCGCACGGATAGCGTGGCCGGCCCGGTCAGGCCAGCGTGGCGAGCGTCTGCTTGACCGCGGCCAGTGACGGGTTGGTGGCCGTCGAACCGTCCGCGAACTTCACGGTCGGCACCACGTGGTTGCCGCCGTTCACACTGCCGACGAACTCGGCCGATGCCGGATCCTGTTCGATATCGATCTCGACATAGCTGATGCCGGACTCGTCCAACTGCTTCTTGAGCCTGCGGCAGTAGCCGCACCAGGTGGTCGAGTACATCGTCAAGGCGGGAGTCACGTCAGTCACGGATCGTTCAACATTCTACGGTCCGATCCTGTTCCGCCCTGGGACTTGTGCTGGATTTAATATGCGCGCATACTAAGTTCATGACAACGATCGCCACCGCACGGGCCACCTCGACCGCCGCACCCGCCGCCTTCTTCGCCAAGTGGGCCGATATGGCCACCTGGCCGGAGTGGAACAACGACACCGAATGGGTCCGCCTCGACGGTTCGTTCACCCAGGGTGCGACCGGCACCTTGAAGCCGAAGGGCGGCCCCAAGGTCCCGTTCCGCATCGAGCGGCTCTCCGATACCGAATTCGTCGACGTCTCCAAGCTCATCGGCGCCCGCCTGACCTTCGACCACCAGGTCGCCACCGATCCGGAGGGCACAACGGTGACGGTGAACGTCTCGATCGACGGGCCGCTGCGCTGGTTCTGGATCAAGGTGATGGGCGGCGATCTCGCCAAGTCCGTCGCGCCCGATCTCGATGCCCTCGTCGCGGCGGCCGAGGCGGTGCTCGTATGACTACTGCATCGCGCAGCGATTCCGTGAGGGGTAGCGGTCGGGCGACGGGCGGGCCTACTGCATCGCTCAGCGATTCCATGAGGGGTGGTCGGGCGACGGGTGGGCGCTCGGCGTCGCGCAGCGATTTTATGACCGGTGGCGCGGCCGGGCAGCGGTACTGGCTCGGCGTGGTTTCGCGCGAGCACGTCCAGCGCGGTGTCGAACTCGGCATCGCGCAGGTCAACCACGGCAAGCGGACACCGCTGGAACGGATGCGTCCCGGCGATGGCTTCCTCTATTACTCACCGCGCGAGGGCATGCGGACCGGCGCGCCGATCCGTTCCTTCACCGCCATCGGCACCATCGCCGACCGCCCCGTCTGGCAGGCGGACCCGCAGGACGGCGGCTGCTTCCAGCCGTGGCGCCGCGCGGTGCACTACCGCACCGACGCGCGTGCGATCCCCATCGACGAACTGCGCGGCGAACTGGATCTCACCAGCGCGCCGAATTGGGGCATGGTGCTGCGCCGCGGACTGGTCGAACTGACCGCGCACGACTTCGCGGTCATCGCGCAGGCGATGATCGACGAACCACAAGCAAGGGAGGCATATGAGTGAGGACCGGGGTTTGCGCTCCGAATTCGCCGAGGCCGACGAAAGTCCCGGGCTCTTGCTCTGGCAGGTGACCAACCGCTGGCAGGCCGCCCAGCGGGCGGCGCTGGCCCCGTTCGACCTGACCCATGTGCAGTTCGTCCTGCTGGCCTCGCTGACCTATCTGGCCGCCCGCCGCGACGAACCGGTGATGCAGCGTGATCTGGCCGCGTACGCCGCCACCGATCCGATGATGACCTCCCAGGTCTTGCGCGCGCTCGAGCAGAAGGGCCTGCTCGAGCGCCGCGACCACCCGCACGACCGCAGGGCCAAGGCCCTCGTCCCCACCGAAGACGGTGTGGCACTGGCGAATCGGGCGCTGGTCGTGGTCGAGAACTGCGATCACGAGTTCTTCGGCCCGCTCGGCGGCGAGGCGCGGACGTTCGCGGGCGCGCTCCGACAATTGCGCGATCGTTAGGCGCTCATCGCCTCGTCCGTCGCGCGATCCGCGCTCGTGAAACTGCGCGATCGGTTGCGTGGCGTGGCGGGCTTGTGGCCGGCGGCACGACTTGTCGGCGCGCACTGCCATGATGTGTGTCGTGTCGGCAACCAGTACGAGCGAGCCCCCGCGGCCAGCACTGGACTCGCTGGACCCCGAACAAGCCGCCGCCGTGCGCGCGCCGCGCGGGCCGGTGTGTGTGCTCGCGGGCGCGGGGACCGGCAAGACCAGGACCATCACCCATCGCATCGCGCATCTGGTCTCCGCCGGACATGTGAAGGCCGACCAGGTGCTCGCGGTGACGTTCACCGCGCGCGCGGCGGGGGAGATGCGCGCCCGCCTGCGCGCGCTCGGACTCGGCGGCGAGGCCAATCAGGTGCAGGCGCGCACCTTCCACGCGGCGGCGCTGCGGCAGCTGAAGTACTTCTGGCCGCAGGTCGTCGGGGATGTGCCCTGGCAGTTGATCGATCGCAAGTACCCGATCGTGGCGCAGGCGGCGCACCAGGCCGGATTGTCCTCACATACCGAAGCCGTTCGCGATCTGCTCACCGAAATCGAATGGGCCAAGGCCACTCTCATCGCACCGGAGGACTATCCGGCGGCCGTGGCCCAACATCGGCGCGAACCACCGTATGACCCGATGCGGGTCGCCACGGTCTACCGCGGCTACGAAAAGCTCAAGGCCACGCCGGACGGTCTGCTGCTCGACTTCGATGACCTGCTGCTGCACACCGCCGCCGCACTGGAGGACTATCCCGCGGTGGCCGACGAATTCCGCGGGCGCTACCGCAGTTTCGTGGTCGATGAATATCAGGACGTCACGCCCCTGCAGCAGCGAGTGCTCGATGCCTGGCTCGGCGAGCGCGACGATCTGACCGTCGTCGGCGATGCGAACCAGACGATCTATTCGTTCACCGGCGCCACCCCCGGCTATCTGCTCGACTTCTCCCGGCGCTTTCCGGAGGCGACGGTGATCCGGCTGGAACGCGACTACCGCTCGACGCCACAGGTGGTCTCGCTGGCCAATCGGGTCATCGGTGCCGCGCGCGGGCGCATCGCTGGCACCCGGCTGCAACTGGTCGGCCAGCGCGACGACGGGCCGGAACCGGGCTTCGCCGAATTCGACGATGGTCCCGCCGAGGCCGCCGCGGTCGCCCGGTCCATCAAGAAACTGATCGCCGCGGGCACACCGGCCGCCGAAGTCGCGGTGCTCTACCGGATCAACGCGCAATCCGAGGCCTATGAACAGGCGTTGACCGAGCAAGGCATCCCTTATCAGGTCCGCGGTGGCGAGGGCTTCTTCGCCCGCGCTGAGGTAAGGCAAGCCATATTCGCGCTGCGTCAGGTCGCATCCCGCGAGGATCTGCCCGACCGGTCCCGCAGCGGTAAGGCCCTGGTCACTTTGGTGCGCGCCGCCCTCGCGCCGGTCGGCCTCACCGCCACCGAACCTGCGGGCGCCCAGGCCCGCGAGCGCTGGGAATCGCTGGTGGCGCTGGTGCGGCTGACCGAGGAGTTGGTCGACCACGACGATGCGCTCGATCTACCCGGCCTGTTGCGTGAACTGGCCGCGCGCGCGGAGGCCAGGCATCCACCGACGGTGCAGGGTGTCACCCTCGCGTCACTGCACGCGGCGAAGGGCCTGGAGTGGGATGCGGTATTCCTGGTCGGCGTCGCAGACGGCACCCTGCCGATCGCGCATGTGCTCGGCGACGACGGCTCGGTCGCCGATCAGGCCGCGCTCGAGGAGGAGCGGCGACTGCTCTATGTCGGCGTGACCAGGGCCCGCGAACACCTGCAGCTGTCCTGGGCGCTGGCTCGCGGCGAGGGCAGCAGACGCACCCGGCGGCGCTCCCGGTTCCTCAATGGTCTGGTGCCCGACGACTCGCCCGCCTCGCGAATCGCCGCGCCGGTCGCCGACACCGCCGCGAACGGCGTGCGCCCGACCTGCCGGATCTGTGCCAAACCATTGATCGGCACCTATGCGACCATGCTCGGTCGCTGCCGCCGCTGCCCGGCCGAACTGGATGCCGAGCTACTGGCCGCGCTGCAGGCGTGGCGCGCGGAGAAGGCGCAGGATCTGCGGGTGCGTGAGTTCGTGATCTTCACCGACACCACACTCACCGCGATCGCCGAGCAACTGCCCGCCGATGACAACGCACTGGCCGCCATCCCCGGAATCGGGGCCAAGAAGCTCGAGCAATACGGTGCCGAGGTGTTGAAGATAGTGGCATCGCGTCTGCGGTCAAGCCCACAAAACCGCAGGTAGAAAATAGGTTGTCGCGATGAGCGCCAACACATATGGTGGGATGACGCACCGGGAGGTCATCCCGGCGCGCACAGTTACCAACACGAGTACAGGAGGGAGGCAGAACGATGAATGACAACACGAACTTCAGCGCCAGCGGCGTTGCGGTGAATGCTGCACCCGTCATGTCGGCCTCCCGGGGGATCCTCGCTGCTTTGCAGGGGATCGGTCTGTCCGGCGTCGATGTATTCGGGATTCAGGCGCAATCCATGCCTATGCATTCCCCGATTTGCGTCAACAAGCAGGACAAGCCCAGCGCGGGCTGGCACCCGGCATTTGCCACCGAGGCAAAAGTCGGCGCATTCGCAGTTGAGGCCGGATATGCACCGGCAGATCTGCGGGCAGCACGCCTCCGCCGCACCACCCACCCAGCGACCGTGATCAGGATTCGACAGAGATGTCGAACTAGGTAGGGAACACTCCCCGACCTCCTGGCCACGGATCGCCCGAAGCGAAACCGTGGCCAGTATTTTCTACCGGCCCTTCAGCCACAACCGGCCTCGGTTTCGCGGAACGAACGAAACGTACCGCTGCAAACGAGCTGAAGGAGAACGACGTGTTCACCGCAGAGAGCTGGCCACAAGCCACTACTGACGTGACATGCCGAACCGTGGCACGGCCTACCCGCCCCCGGGAGGTCACAAAGGTCCTGCCTTGTCGAGCCGGAGATCCCGATCTCTGGTTCGCCGAGAGCCCGGTCCAACTGGAGCAGGCCAAGGCGCTGTGCGCGTCTTGCCCCATCCGCAAAGGCTGCCTGAACGCGGCCATGGATCGGCGTGAGCCGTGGGGTGTCTGGGGCGGTGAGATCTTCGACCAGGGTGTCGTGATCGCCCGCAAGCGCCCGCGTGGTCGTCCACGCAAGGTCGCGATCTCGGCATGAGATCCCTGACCTCCCTCCCTCCGGTCGCTGAGGCCTATCCGGCCGTTTCGGATCCGGGCCGGGCCCAGGAACGAGAAAGCAAACAAGCCGCTCACCGTGAGATCCGGTGGGCGGCTCGTTTGCGTTCTGGTTCAATGTCTTTCGGTTGGGGACCGTCAGCTGGCCGAGCGCTCCTCGC
Organism: Nocardia sp. NPDC004604; assembly: GCF_040609795.1. NCBI lineage: Bacteria > Bacillati > Actinomycetota > Actinomycetes > Mycobacteriales > Nocardiaceae > Nocardia > Nocardia sp. NPDC004604. The sequence goes on along the minus strand of NZ_JBEXLC010000156.1, from coordinate 10,264 downwards.
GGAAGCCGGGCATCCAGGTCCGCACCAGCTGCATGAACGGCAGCTCGGCATCGAGCTGGGCCAGGATGCCGACCGAACCGCCGAGCACCCGGAAGATCATCACGAACTGCGCGGGCAACTGCAGAGCGCGCGCGGTCTTCATATCCGCGCTGGTGAAATCGGAGGCCTTACCGGCCACCCGCTGCATCCACTTGCGGGTGAAGTGGAACGAATCGGTCTGAATCGGGTCGGTGAACGGCCGCAGGTAGTCGGCGATCTCCTTATCGGTGACCGTCCGGCCCGGAATCACCCAGCCGTTGTCGTACATGAGCTCGACCAGTTCGTCGAAGCGTTCGTCGATTTCCAGCGCTAGCATGCGCCCCAGTACCTCCGGAAAGCCGTCCGGCATGGGTGCGCAGGCGCCGAAGTCGATGACGGCAAGTTTGCCATCGGGCAGCACCATGAAGTTGCCCGGATGCGGGTCGGCGTGCAGCAGGCCGACCGTCTCCGGTGAGGAGAAGTGGAACTTGCCCATCAATCCGGCGACTCGATTGCGCAGCGCGCGCGTGCCTTCCGGATCCTCGGCGCCCTTTTTGATGATCGCCGAGACCGGGGTGCCGTCCAGCCATTCGGTCACGATCACCTTCGGCGCGCTGGCCACCACCTTCGGCACCACGATGTCCGGATGCCCGTCGAACCCCTTCGCGAAGGTGCGCTGGTTGGCGGCCTCATTGCGATAGTCGAGTTCTTCCTCGGTGCGCTCGGTGATCTCGGCCAGGATCGGCTTGATATCCGCGCCCGGAATTACCGAGGCGATCAGGCCGGTCATCCGTGAAAGTGTCTTGAGATCGGCGCGCAGCGCCTCATCGGCGCCGGGATACTGCACCTTTACCGCGACATCCCGGCCGTCGGACCATACCGCCCGGTGCACCTGGCCGATGCTCGCCGATGCGGCCGGAGTGTCGTCGAAGGATCGAAAGCGTTGCCGCCATTGGGTTCCGAGTTGTTGGTCGAGGACCCGGTGCACGGTCTCGGCTGGCATCGGCGGCGCGGCTGCCTGCAATTTGGTGAGTGCCTCGCGATAGTGCTCGCCGAACTCCTCGGGAACCGCGGCCTCCATCACGCTCAGCGCCTGGCCGAATTTCATCGCGCCACCCTTGAGCTCACCCAATACAGTGAACAGTTGCTCGGCGGCCTTCTGGTTCAACTGGGCGTTGATCTCCGACTTATCGCCACCGGCCAGCTTCTTGCCGAACCCGACGGCGGCCCGTCCGGCGATTCCGAGCGGAATCTTGGCTAACTTGGCATTGCGGGTTGAGCGACGACGCACAATCTCAGACACGTACCCATCATGGCGGACAGACCCGTCGCTTTGCCATGCCAATACTGATGTCTTTCCTTGGCGGAGTGTAAGAATCGACACGCTCATCGGGGCGGACCAGCGAAAACCGCGCGGCATCCACATCCTTCGTGCTGCGGCCATTCGCGACGTGAGATCCGGTAGGTATCCAGTTCGAGTTCGATCGTGGTGTTCATGGTGTCCAGCGGCCGCTCGGGTGAACAGCGCATGATCGCTTCGAGTTCGCCGAGCAGCAATGCCGCGGTGGCCAGGATTCCGGCCGGTGCGGCATGCCCGACCCGACCGAGCAGCTGGCTCGCGAGTTGTGGCCATTCCGGGTCGTATTCACATCGGGTGAGATCGAGGCAGCGCAGACAACTCGTCAGGCCGGGAAATACCAGCGGCCCGACGATCCCCTTGTTGCCATCGCGAATCCGGACCTGCAGATGTGGAATCCCGTGCAGCACCAGCTCATTGGCCAATCGCGGGTCGATGACCAAGGCATCGGCCAGCACCACGAGTTCACCGCGCCAGGCGAGCACCGAACCGTCGGGGCGGTACCCACGCGACCGGACCGCCCGCAGCCCGAGCCGCTGCAGTCCCGTCGCGATCGCATCGGAGAGCGGCCCCAGCCCGTGCACCCGCACCGATCGCACCTGGCCGAGCCGCTGGTCCGGATGCAGGAGCAGCCCCGCGTCATCGATCCGGTTCAGCAGTTCGGCCGCGTCCGCTGGGGCGATCCCACATTCCCCGGCCCGCCAGATGAGCTGCGGTCGACTCTGCATCCCATCCAGCAGCCGCAGAAACGCGAGCACCGTCTCGGTGTCCAATGCGGTCCGATCCAGCAGCAACGCCCCCTCGGGATCCCACCCCAACTGCACGACCCCGGACGGCCGCACCAAAACCGTCACCCGCGGCGCCAGCATCGGCCCGCATATCCGCCTCGTCATGCCAGCAGTATGCAGACAGCGTGATCGGCGAATAGGCGCGAATCCCGTGGTAATCCACAGGGATTCGCGCTTATCAACAGGACAGTACTAGGACGGGTCGGTGTCCTTGTCGAGGTTCGGGCCGGATTTGCGGCTGTCCTCGGCGGCCTCGCGCTCGGCCTTCTCGCGGGCCTCGGTTTCGGCGAGTTGGGCCAGCGGATCGTCGAATGCGTCCGTGCCGCCGCCGATTACCGAGTCGATGAAGGCGGCGGGGGAGTCCAGATCGTTGGAATCCGGTAGCAGGTCCGGATGCGCCCAGATGGCGTCTCGGGCGTCGATGCCCGCATCGGTGGTGAGCCGCCGCCACAGCGCCGCCGCCTCCCGCAGCTTGCGGGGCCGCAGCTCGAGTCCGACCAGGGTCGCAAAGGTCTGCTCGGCGGGACCGCCGGTGGCGCGGCGGCGGATCAGGGTTTCGGCGAGCGCACCGGCACCGGGCAGGCGATCCCCGACCGCATCGGTGACCACGACCTGGACCCAGCCCTCGATCAGGGCGAGCAGCGTCTCCAGTCGTTCCAGCGCCTGCTTTTGCTCCGGGGTGGTCTGCGGTTCGAAGGTGCCCTGGGACAGGATCTCCTCGAGCTTCGAGGGATCGGTCAGCGACATCGGGTCGATGCCCTGGGCCGCCGACTCCAGGGCCGAGAAGTCCATCTTGATGCCGCGGGCGTAGTCCTCGACCGCGCCGAGCACCTGCTGACGCAGCCACGGCACATGTCCGAACAGCCGCTGATGCGCGGCCTCGCGGGCCGCGAGAAAGACCAGGATCTCGCTCTCCGGCTGTTCCAGCCCGGCGCTGAACTCGGAAATGGCCGCGGGCAGCAGCGCCGCGGTGCCGGTCGGGCCGAGCGGCAGTCCGATATCGGTGGAGGTCAGCACCTCCTTGGCGAGCTGGCCGAGCGCCTGGCCGAGCTGTGAGCCGAAGGCCAGCCCGCCCATCTGCCCGAGCATGCCGACCATCGGACCGGCGAATTCGCGCGCCTCCTCCGGCAGCTGTGCGGTCCACATTCCGGAGATCTGTTCGGCCACCGGATCACACAGCCGCTTCCAGGTCGGCAGTGTCTCCTCGATCCAGTCGTTGGCGGTCCACGCCGCGGTCTTGTTCGCGCCAGCGGGCAGGGTGGTCGCACCATCGAGCCACAGTTCGGCCAGGTGCGCGGCGTCGGCGACGGCGCTGACGGTGCCCGAGGCGACCGGCGTCACACTCGCGCCGAGCTGCTGGCGGGCCAGTCGCTTGGCCACGTCGTAGTTGACCGGACCGGCCTGTGCCGACCCCGGCTGCCCCATCCCACTGAGCATCTGGCCGAGCGAGGTGAGCATCTGTCCGAGCTGTGCCGGATCGAAACCGCCCGCACCTGCCCCGCCGAAGCCGAACGGATCGTTCGCCCCGGGACCGCTCGGCTCGTCGCCGCGCTTGCGGTCGTCGTCATCGCGGTTCGAGAATCCGAAGGGGAGGTCACTCATACCCTAAACATACGCGTGTGGCGTGGGGGTTCGATGTTCGCGCGGCGCGAAATCAGGACACGCGCGCGGGGCGTAAATATGCGCCTCGTCCGCCCGGCCGCGCGGGCGATCACTACTGTGGTCCAGGTGAATCGTCGGATCCTGACCCTGGTGGCCGCGCTGATCCCGGTGCTCGTCCTCGGTGCGGTGGGCAGTGTGCTCACTGTGCCGTTCGTCGCACTCGGTCCCGGACCCACGTTCAATACCCTCGGCGCGGTGGACGGCAAGCAGGTCGTCGATGTTCGCGGCGCCGAGGTGGACCCGGTGACCGGGCACCTGAATATGACCACGGTCTCGGTGCGCGACGGGCTGAACATCTTCGAGGCGTTCGGATTCTGGGTCAGCGGTGAGCACGGATTGGTCCCGCGCTCCGAGGTGTATCCGCCCGGTGTCCCGCGCGAGGAGATCGATAAGTCCAATCAGCAGGACTTCAAGAACTCCGAGGGCAATGCCGAGATGGCCGCGCTGCACTTTTTGAACCTGCCGACAGTGGTGCTGGTGAACACGGTCTCCGATGACGGCCCGGCCAAGCAGACGCTGCGCCCGAGCGATGAAGTGGTCAGCGTCAACGGCGTGCCGATCGCCACGCCGAAGGATGTCGTGACTGCGGTCTCCGCGCAGGCACCGGGCAGTGAGCTCACCGTGGTGTACCGCCGCGAGAACGCCGAACAGACCGCGACGATCACACTGGCCGCCCGCCCCGATGACGCCAACAAGGGCTATCTCGGTATGTCCATGACCGAGGGCGCCCGCCCGCCGCTGCACGTCTCGTTCAACCTCGCCGATATCGGCGGCCCATCGGCGGGCCTGATGTTCAGCCTCGCGCTGATCGATAAGCTCTCGCCCGGGGAACTCGACGGCGGCAAGTTCGTCGCTGGCACCGGCACCATCGATCAGGACGGCAAGGTCGGCCCGATCGGCGGCATCCAGTACAAGATGATGGCCGCGCGCGATGCCGGTGCCGAGACCTTCCTGGTCCCGGCCGCCAACTGCAATGAGGCCAGGCAGCGCACGCCGGACGGCCTGCGGCTGGTGAAGGTCGAAAACCTCAGCGGCGCAGTGCAATCGCTCAATGACATCAACGCGGGCCGGGACACCGTCTCCTGCGGCTGAATCACTCCATCGTGTGGTGCAGTGCCTCGATGAGGTTGGGCGCCAGGTTCGGGTAGGTGCGCAGATCGAGATCGCCGAAGTCGTCGGCATCGTCTTCCGGCTTCAGCTGCAGCAGGCACAGTTCCGCACCGGAGCGCAGCACCGCGGCGAGCAGCCGTGCCGTGCGCCGCTCCGGATGCGTCTCGGCGGCGGCGCGCGCCGCGGCGTCGGCGGCCTCGTGATCGGCGAGCAGCGGGGTGAGCGCGTCGTCGAGCGTGCTCTCGGCATCCGGCGGTAGCACCACGATCTCCTGGACCAGCACACAGCCGCTGACCGCCTCGGGCCAGCTGGTGGTGGCGAGGAATTCGTCGAGCGCCATCGATCCGCCGGTGATGTCGTCCGGGAACGATTCCTGGGCAATCGGAGTCAGCTCGCTGCCCTGGTCGAGCTGATCGAGCAACCCGGGCTCGGCCGCGACCAGATCGGCCGTCGGCACCAGCGCGAACATCTGCGGCGGTCTGCCCCAACCCTCGGCGTCGGCGAACTCCGCCACCTCACGGACGGAACGGGCGAGGACGAGTTCGGCGTGCAGATCTGCGGTCACACCGGACATCCTTACACCCCCACACCCTTGCCAAAGCATTCAGGCCGAGGTCGGCGCCGTTTCGCGACCACCACGGAGCGAGTCTTACGAGCGACCCGTTCGCGACCCGTTCGCGGCCCGTCTCGCGTCCGCGCGAAGGCGCGGCCATCTATTTCAGCCGAGTCGTCGAAGCGCATGCGCCGAAGGCACGAGTCTCGACGGCTCGGGCGCGAGGCCCACCCGTCGCCCGACCACCGCCCCTCATCGAATCGCTACGCGATGGTGAAAACTCGGGGGCCGCGAACACGCGGCGCCGCAGGCGCCGCAAATTCAAACACAGCGCCCGCGCGGCCGACGTCACAGATTACGTAGAGTGGGCGCGAGACGGTCCGGAACGGACCACCTGCAAAATCGGACTGCGGTGCGACAACCGAGTGATCGGTACGAGCGCCGCCGGACCTTGGAGAGTGGCATCGTGGGCATGCGGCCCCCCACCGGCTTACCTTCGTTGTCCCGACGCAGCCGAGTGCTGCTGGTGGCGGCCATCATCCTGGCGGCGCTGCTGCTGCTGGGACCGCGGTTTACCGACACCTATACGAACTGGTTGTGGTTCGGCGAGGTCGGCTTCCGCAATGTCTATCTCACCGTCTTGCGCACGCGGATCCTGCTGTTCCTGGTCGTCGCGCTGTTCGTGGGCCTTGTCGTCTGGTTGGCGCTGCTGCTGGCCTACCGGACCAGGCCGGTATTCGTGCCGGTGGCCGGTCCGAACGATCCGATCGCGCGCTACCGCACCACCGTGATGAGTCGGCTCAAGCTGTTCGGTATCGGTATTCCGCTGGTGCTCGGCGTGCTGTCCGGCCTGGTGGCGCAGTCGAATTGGGTCACCGTGCAGCTGTACCTCAACGGCGGCTCGTTCGGCCAGCAGGATCCGCAGTTCGGCCTGGACGTCGGCTTCTACGCCTTCGATCTGCCCTTCTACCGGATGGTGCTGAACTGGCTGTTCGTCGCGTCGGTCATCGCGTTCTTCGCCAGCCTGGTGACGCACTATGTCTTCGGCGGCCTGCGCCTGACCGGGCGCGAGGGCACGCTGACCAGGCCCGCGCGCATCCAGCTGGCCGTGATCGCCGGAATCTTCGTGCTGCTCAAGGCCGTCGCATACTGGTTCGACCGCTATGAACTGCTCTCCAGCAGCCGCAAGGAGCCGACCTTCACCGGCGGTTCCTACACCGATATCAACGCCGTGCTGCCCGCGAAGCTGATCCTGCTGTCCATTGCGGTGATCTGCGCGATCGCCTTCTTCGCCGGAATCGTGCTGCGCGATCTGCGGGTGCCCGCGATGGCAGCCGCGCTGCTGGTGCTCTCCTCGGTCCTGGTCGGCGCGGTGTGGCCGCTGGTGGTCGAGCAGTTCTCGGTGCGCCCGAATGCCGCCGATAAGGAGAGCACCTACATCGAACGCAATATCGCCGCCACCAGGCAGGCGTTCGGCATAACCTCCGACAAGATCGAGTACAAGGACTACAAGGGCGACAGTAAGAAGAGCCCGCTGGAGGTTCCGGTCGACGCGGCCACCATCGGCAATGCGCGACTGCTCGACCCGAATATCCTCTCGCCCACCTTCACTCAGCTCAAGCAGCTGAAGAACTTCTACGGCTTCCCGGAGTCGCTGGATATCGATCGCTACAACCTCGGCGGCGATGTGCAGGACTACATTGTGGCCGCGCGCGAGCTGCATCCGTCGGCGCTGAGCGGCAACCAGCTCGACTGGATCAACAAGCACACCGTCTACACCCACGGCAATGGCTTCGTGGCCGCACCGGCCAACCGGGTCAACAAGCCGCAGTACGACGATCCGAATGCCGCCGGTGGCAGCAGTGACAGCGGCTATCCGATCTTCCTGGTCAGCGACCTGTTCAATACCACCGACCAGCAGCAGATCAAGGTCGACCAGCCGCGTATCTACTACGGTGAGCTGATCTCGCAGTCCAACCCGGACTACGCGATCGTCGGCGGTGTCAGCGGCCAGCAACCACGCGAATACGACTCCGACACCGCGCAGTTCACCTATAGCGGCAAGGGCGGCGTCTCGATCGGCAACTGGTTCAACCGGTTGGCCTTCGCCGCGAAGTACACCGAGCGCAACATCCTGTTCTCCTCCGCCATCGGTGACAACTCCAAGATCATCTTCAATCGGAGTCCGCGCGAGCGGGTGCAGAAGGTGGCGCCGTGGCTGACCACCGACGGCAATGCCTATCCGGCGGTTGTCGACGGCCGGATCCAGTGGATCGTCGACGCGTACACCACGCTGGACAACTACCCGTACGCGCAGTCCACCTCGCTGGAGGGCGCGGTCGAGGACAGCATCGATAAGAAGACCGGAAGGCTGCTGCCGCGCAAGGAGGTCAGCTACATCCGCAACTCGGTGAAGGCCACCGTGGACGCCTACGACGGCACGGTGACCCTCTACGAGGTGGACTCCACCGACCCGGTGCTCAAGGCCTGGCGCGGTGTGTTCCCCGGCGCCGTCAAGCCGGAGAGCGAGATCTCCCCAGAGCTGCGGGCGCACTTCCGCTATCCCGAGGATCTGTTCAAGGTGCAGCGCGAGATGCTGACCAAGTATCACGTGGACAATCCGCGAGAGTTCTTCACCAACAACGCCTTCTGGTCGGTGCCGAGCGATCCGACCACCGAGGGCGGCACGTTCAACCAGCCCCCGTACTACGTGCTGCTCGGTGATCCGGCGACGAATAAGCCGGTGTTCAACCTGACCAGTGCCATGGTCGGCTACAACCGCCAGTTCCTCTCCGCCTATATCTCGGTGCGGTCGGATCCGGAAGGCTATGGCAAATTCACGATCTTGCAATTGCCGACGGATACCCAGACGCAGGGTCCGCAGCAAACTCAGAACAGCATGACGACGGCGCCCGAAGTCTCCAGTCAGAAAACGCTGCTGTCGAATTCGAACAAGATCAGATATGGCAATCTGCTGACATTGCCGATCGCCGACGGCGGAATCCTTTATGTGGAGCCGTTTTACAACGAGCGAAATACCGGTGCGGGCAGCGCCACCTTCCCGCAGCTGCTGCGCGTGCTGGTGAGCTATCGCGATGTGGCGGGCAGTGTGAAGGTCGGCTTCGCCTCCACTCTGGCCGACGCGCTGAATCAGGTATTGCCGGGCACGGGTTCGCTGGCCACGCCGTTCGGCGGTGATCCGACGAGTAGGCCGAAACCGGGCACCACACCGCCGCCGATGCAGGGCACCACCCCGCCGGCGCAGGGCGCCAGCGCACCGCCGCAGGGCACAACACCGCCGCCCGCGACCGGATCCACCGCCAAGGACGCGGCGGCTGCGGACCTGAACAAGAAGATCGAAAATGTGCGAAATGCCATGAAGTCCGGCAACTTCCAGGACTTCGGCAAGGCGCTGGAGGAACTGGAGGCCGCGGTGAAGGCCTATCAGGACGCCGGTCGCTGATCGTTGAAACCGAGAACGGCCCCGTCACCCGGATTGGGTGGCGGGGCCGTTCCAGTTGACGCCGGACGAGCCGACGTCACCTTCGGCGCCGTTGCCGAGTGACGTCGGCGTCGTGCGTCAGCGACCGAACGAGTCGATCAGCGCGCTGTTCTGGTCCAGGAGCTGCTTGTACGGCCCCTCTAGGCCGCTCTGCTCCGCCAGCTCGAAACCAGCGGACTTGGCCCGCTCGATGGCGGATTCGACGCTGGAGGGCGGGGCGGGGGCGATCACGGCGGGGGCGGGCTCCGGCTCGGCGACGGCCGGGCGCGGCTCGGACTCACCGGCGCGCAGGTACTGGCCGCAGACCGGCCAGGCACCGGCGCCCTGGGTGGCGAGCACGTTCTCGGCGACCCGGATCTGCTCTTCCTTGCTGGCGTGATTGGCGGAACCGGCGCCACCATTGGCGGCCCAGGTGCTCTGCGAGAACTGCAGACCGCCGTAGTAGCCGTTTCCGGTGTTGATACCCCAGTTGCCACCGCTTTCGCACTGGGCGACGCCGTCCCAGTTGTGGGTGGGGGCGGCCGCGGCGGTACCGGTGGAAAGACCGAACGGGACGGCAACGATTGCGCCGGTGACGGCGGCATAGCCGAGGGCGCGGGTGCTGAGCTTCCGGTGTTTCGACATGATGTTTTCCCTCCCTGCGCCCACCGCCCCGGGTAAAAGAAATGCCGAGTCCCTGCCCCCAGGTGTGTCGGGGATCCTCGAACCGCGGGACAGGGTCGCCGGTGTTCGGCGGTTCGAGTTCGAGCCCATCACGTTTGATCCGGGCCGTGGATCGACGGTAACCAAGAAATCTCGGCAGATCACATCTTGATAACTTCGCGAGTGCATGATGCGAATAGCGTGTATATCAGTGTTTGCGCAGGTCGCAAATGCCATAAGAATGGATTCTGGACGGTCTGTTATAGCAACGTTATGTGTTCGGGATCACCATGAAATAGTGTCTCGGGTCACGTTTGAGTCCAACAACCGCCCGGTTCGATTGCGCTCGAGAGTGGTTCTTGTGCGTCTGTCGTCGTTTGCGCAACGGGCTCGGACCGTACTGCGGCAGACTGTCGAACTCGCTCCGGGGCGCTCTGTGATCCGCGCCACCAGCCACCTCGTCTGCTCCTCGTTCGGTCCGCTGACCAGCGAAAATGCCTTGCAGAGTCAGCGATTTGCCTTCCCCGCGTAGACGTGTGTAATGTTGTGTTTACCGACGCGGGGTGGAGCAGCTCGGTAGCTCGCTGGGCTCATAACCCAGAGGTCGCAGGTTCAAATCCTGTCCCCGCTAC
>NZ_JBEXLC010000155.1:0-20854 GCF_040609795.1 Nocardia sp. NPDC004604 | reverse complement strand
CTTTCGAGCGACCTGCAAGCAGTCGCTGCCGACCCTTTCGAGCGACCTGCAAGCAGTCGCTGCCGACCCTTTCGAGCGACCTGCAAGCAGTCGCTGCCGACCCTTTCGAGCGACCTGCAAGCAGTCGCTACGGTGCCGTGCTGATCGACCAGGCCGCGTGCGGAACGTAGAACTCCCGGCCGGTCTCATCGCGCGCGAGGATCGGCAGCTGCAATTCGACACCGACGAGCCGAAGTTCGGGCTCCGGCTTCGAGTCGATGGTGACGGCGAGCGCGCCCTCGGGAAAGTCGTTGCGGCTCACCACCCGATCCACCTTTTCACCGGTGGGCAGGGTGTAGACCAGCTGAGCCAGCCAGGGCGCATCGGCGATCTTCTTCGGCAGCGACAGCTGCAGCGGATATCCGGCGGGGACATCGAGCACGGTGGTCTCGCCGTACTTGCATTCCTCCAGCTTCACCGTGCAGTACAGGAACGGCTCGACCGTGACGGTCCTGCCGTGGGCATATGCGGTGACGGTCGGATCGGGGTGCTCGGCTCTGCGGACGAGCACCGTCAGCACGCCGACGAAGGCGACAGTGAACACCAATAGGGCCGCCACGGCCAGCGCGACGACGGTGCGGGTACTTGGCTTGTTCACCAGATCGGATCTCCTGTGCCTCGTTGCATGTGCTTAGTGTCGCCACCGCGTTCTCTGCCGCGTTGGGCGGCTCGGTCGGCGTCGGCGTGTCGGGGCGTCGCGACTTCCTGCTCCGCGTGTTCGGGGCGGTGGCCGCCGAGACCGGGCAGCAGGGAGTGGCCGCGGTCGCTTATGAAGGTCTGTAGCAGGCCGAACAGCAGGAGCGCGGAGATGAACGCGAAACCCTGCCAGTAGGTGGTCGGCAGCAGCACGCCTGCCGCACCGCCGATGACCCAGCTGAGCTGCAATACGGTTTCGGAACGGCCGAAGCCGGAGGCGATCGATTCGGGCGGCAGATCGTCCTGGATGGAGGCATCCAGCGATACCTTCGCCAGCGCGCTCGCCGCCGCCGCGACCAGGGTCGCCAATGCGGCGCCGAGCAGATTGTTCAGGAAAACCGCGAGCAGGGCCACCGCGCAGCAGGCCGCGGTGCAGCCGAGCACGACCAGTGACGGTTTACCCAGTTTGATCCGGGCGCCGGTGGCGTTGCCGACGAAATTGCCGACGGCCGCGGCGACGCCGACCACGCCGAGCATGGCCGCCTGCTGCCAGCCGCCGTGTTCGGTGGACTTGGCGACGAAGGCCACATAGAACGTGAGGAAGCCGGTCAGTATGCGGATGGCGCTATTGCCCCACAGTCCGGTGACGACCGCGCGGCCGAGTGGCTGCCTGCGCTTGCGCGGCGGAACCGTGGCTTCGGTCGTCGGATCGAGCACTTCGGTATTGGCGTGATAGCTCAGGGTCGCTGGGACCTCGCCCTCGGTGACCTCGACCCAGCGCGGGATGCGCAGGCTCAGCCAGGTGCCGGCGATCGCGATCGCGGTGGCGAAGACCAGTGCGCCATTGGAACCCGCGATGGCGGCGGCCAGTGCGGCAACCGCGCCCGCGCCGATGGTGCCGCCGACCAGACCGAAGACGGTGAGCCGAGAATTGGTGCGCACCAAGTCGATTTCGGGTGGCAGCACGCGGGGCGTCACCGCGCTCTTGAGCACCGAGAACGATTTACTGCCGATCATCATGCACAGGGCGAGCGGGTACAGCGCCCAGCTGTCGAAGGCCATGATCAGCACCACCGCGACCACCGCGCGCAGGCCGAAGGAGGTGGCCAGCGCGAGTCTGCGGCCGCGCTGCAGGCGGTCGAGCATCGGGCCGATGAGTGGGGCGATCACCGCGAACGGGGCGATGGTGATCAACAGGTACAGCGCGACCTTCGTCTTGCTCTCCGCGGTGGCGCTGGCGAAGAACAGCGTATTGGCCAGGGCCACCGCGATCGCGGCGTCGAGCGCGAAATTCGCCATGGTGGCGTAGGTGAGTGCGGTGAGGCCGGATTTATCGGCACCGTCGGCCTTGGCGGCGCGCTGGAAGGTGGCGACGCCGCGGGAGGTGAGTTCGCGGCCGCGCATCGCGGCGACGCGGGTGACGGTCAGCTTGCGTGGGGTGCGCTGGGGCTCGGCATTGCCGGATGCGGTTTCGGGCTCCGGTTGCGGGGCCGATGCTTTCGCGGATCCGCCGGGTAGTGGCTTGGTGGCGGGTGGTTCGTTGCGCCGCGGTTCGTTGCGTTGGGGTTCGCGGCCTTGTGGCTCCGGTGGCAGCGGCGGTAGTGGAGACCGACGGGGCGGCGTATGGGGTGGCGGGTAGCGGTCGTAGCCGGGGTGACGCTGGATCGGTGGGGACTCCTCGCCATCCCACGGACCACGGTCGGAACCGGAGGGATCGCGGGGAGTAGTCACGTCCCCAATTCTGTCGTACATCGGCGACTTGGGTTCAATTGCGGCCTCAAGCCGTCCGGAAAGGTGACCTGGCTCGCTCATGCCTGCGCCTCGCTGACGCTCGGCTCCGGCACGAGCGAGTGCAGCGAGCTCACTCCGGTACGAATCTGACCTCGAATATCGTCGGCCAGTATTTGCCGGTGATCAGGAAATGGTCGGTACCGGGGAGTTGGGCGATGCCGTTGAGCACATCGGTGCCCGCCCGGACGGTGGCCGGGAGCAGGCCGCCGGCATCGATGACGGCGAGGACCTCACCAGTTTCCGGATCGATGCGCAGGATCTCGTCGGTGGGGTAGGAATTGGCGTAGATCGAACCGTCGGCGGCACAATCGAGTTCGTTCAGGTGCACGTTGTTGTGGGTCGTGAGTGTGACGGTGCCGGTGGGGGCGAAGGTGAGCGGGTCGCGGAAGGTGAGGGTGTCGGACCCGTTGCTCATCACCAGCCTGCCCGCGCGGGTGCACAGACCCCAGCCCTCACCCTCGTAGGACGCTCGGGATCGTTCGGCCAAGGTCACCGGATCGCGGGCGATCGCCACCTGGTCCTGCCAGGTGAGCTGCCACAAGGTGGCACCCGCCTTGGTGACCCCTTCGCCGAAGTGGGGTGCGGGCAGTTCGACGCTGGTCAGTTCGTTGCCGGTGGTCAGATCGGTGGCGCGCACGCGCGACGCGCCCGGCATGCCGGTGCTCTCGTAGAGCACGGTGCCGTCGACCTCCAGCCCCTCGGTAAACGCCCTCGGATCGTGCGGGCGGGTGCCGACCACCTCGATGCGTAGTCGCGGCGGATCGTCGCCGGACCCGCGGCACCCGGTTAATCCGAGCAGGCTGATCAGGACAACGACGGCCAACGAACGCCGATTGCGCTCCATACGGCAAAATGTAGGCCGTGAGCGCAGTATCTGTTTCGCAGTCCGGCGTGCGGCCGATCCTTGCCGATGCCGTCGACGTGGCCCGCCGTGCGCTCTTGGAGCTGGAACCCACCGGCGTCGGCGCGCATCTCGGCGTCACCGCGGAGGACGAGACCGCCGCGACCCACCGATTCGAGGCCACCCTGTCCGGCTATCGCGGCTGGCAGTGGGCCGTCGTGGTGGCGGCCCCGCCCGACGCGACCTACGCGACGGTGAGCGAGTCGGCGCTGCTGCCCGGCCCGGACGCGCTGGTCGCACCCGACTTCATTCCGTGGGAGCAGCGGATCCGGCCCGGCGATCTGGCGCCCGGTGATCTGCTCGCCCCGCCCGTCGACGATCCGCGCCTGGTGCCCGGCTACGTCGCCAGCGGCGACCCGGCCGTCGACGAGGTCGCCATGGAGATCGGCCTCGGCCGCACCAAGGTGCTCAGCCGCGAGGGCCGCGAAGCGGCCGCCGAACGCTGGTACGCCGAATTCGGCCCCGAAACCGATATGGCCAAGGCCGCCCCATCCACCTGCGGCCGCTGTGGCTTCTACCTCCCGCTGGCGGGTTCGTTGCGCGCCGCCTTCGGCGTCTGCGGCAATGCCATGGGCGCGGACGGCCGAGTGGTCCACGTCGAATACGGCTGCGGCGCCCACTCCGACGTAGAAGTCCCGACCGGCGGCGGATCTCCGCTGTACGAGGCCTACGACGACGACGCCTTCGATGTCGTCCCGGCGGAGGCGCTGCGCAAGCCGGACAGTGGTGCGGGTTCGGCTGATGCGTCGGCGCTCGCCACCGGTCCTGCCGTTGCGGCCGAGGACGCGGAGACCGCAGCGAGCGACACTGTGGCCGATTCGGCTGCGACTGTCGAGCAGAGCGTCGAGGTGCCGAATGGAGAAGGCGTCGTCGCGCCGAGCGAGTCCACTACCGAGACTGCCACGGACCTGACCGAATCGACTTCGGTCGAGCCCGGCACTGTGCCTGGTTCGGGTGATGTTGTCGCCGAGTCGGTCGTCGCGGGCGAGCGCGATGCCGATGCCCCGTCGGGTGATGTTGCGGAGTCGGTTGTTGCGGGCGAGTCCGGTGACGAGGTCGCGTCGGGTGATGCTGCGGCTCAGTCGCTCAACGTGCTCGACCGCGACGTCGAAGCCCCATCCGGCGATGTCGCGGCTGAGTCACGCAGTGCGCTCACCCCAGATGCCGACACCGCCGCGTCGGGCGAGGTTGCGGCCGAGTCGAATACGGCGGTTGAGCAGAGCTTCACGCAGCCGGATGACCAGCAGGTGGTCGAGGCCAGCGAGCCCATTGTCGAGGCTGCCTCGGATCAGACCCTGTCAACCACGATCGAGCCCGGTGTGCCCTCTGCATCGGCCGATGTTATTGCCGAGCCGAGGATCGGGGCCCAGCCCGGTGCCGACACCGCAACGAGCGAGGTTGCGGCCGACTCGAATACGGCAGTCGAGCATTCTGCACCGACCACAACCAGCCCCGAGGCTGTCACAGATCTGACCCCCGCTCCCGCAGCGGAGCCGATCGCTGTCGAGCCGGGTGACTGGTCTGCGTCGGGTGACGGTGTCGCAGTGGAGACTTCGGTCGAGCCGGATGATCAGGCGTCGGGTCCCGTGGTGGTCGAGGCCGCCTCGGTCGAACCGAGCACCACGGCGGCCGGTGATACGGCCGAGTCGGGTACGCCGGTCGAGTCCGGTGGCGCAGCTCTGCCAGGTGATGTTGTGGCGGGCACTTCGGCTGAGTCGAATGTCGTTGCGCCAGAGGCGGACACCATCTCTGGTGTTGCACCTCATGCGGGTGCCGGTGGTGCACCGGAGCCGAACACTGCGATCGCCCCGACTGCCTCGCGCAACGATGTTGTCGCCGAGCCGATTGCGGTGGTTGAGCCCGTCGTATCCGACGCGGGCAATGCGCCGATCGCCGACGCGGTATCCGGTCCGTCTGCGGTCGACGATTCTTCGACAACACCGACCGTCGGTGTCGAACCGAGTTCTCCCGCAGGTGGCGAGGTCGGGTCGAACGATGTGACCGCCGTGACTGTTGCCGCTGGCGAGTCCACGGCGACAATCGGCGCGGCAGGTGATGCTGCTCCTGAGCGCAGTGCCGAAGCGTTCGTGTCGGAGCCTGGCTCAGATGCTGGCGCGAGCGGTCAGGATGTGGTCGAGTCGGCCACCGATGCTGCGGTGTCGCAGCCGGATTCGGCTCTCGGCGATGCTGAGGCCGTTGTGTTGCAGCCGGATTCGGCCCGCGCTGCTGCAGATGACGGGATCGACGGTGCGGCTGTCATCAGTGATGCTACTGGCGAGGCTGCCCCCGACGCTGTGGCGACGGAGAGCGGTGTGGATGCCGCTGCTGTTGAACGCGGTGCCGAAGCAGTTGTATCGGAGCCGGGTGCGGGCGCGGTGTCGGCTGATCAGGATGTGGTCGAGTCGGGCACAGATGCTTCCGATTCGGGGACTGATGCTGCGGTGTCGCAGCCGGGATCGGATCTCGGCGATGCTGAGGGCGTTGCCTCGCAGTCGGAATCGGGTGCGGAGGCGGTTGACGGCGCTGCGGACGACGGTGTCGCTGATACGGCCGCGGGGGCTGAGGGTGGCGGCTCGGGGGATGCGGGGTGGCCGGGGTTCGGGTCAGCGCTGCAAGGGTGAGCGGCGGGGCGTTCGATCCGTTCGGTACGACGGGGCTGCGCGCGGGAGTGCTCGCGGCGTGGCGGGATTCGCCGACTCGGTTGCGGGAGGATGCCGCGACCGAGGCGGATCTCGTGCGGGCGGGTTATCGGGATCGGCTGCTGACGGAGCTGGCGCAGAATGCTGCGGATGCGGCGGCCAAGGCCGGGGTGCCTGGGCGGCTGGTTGTGCGTCTGGTCGGTGATGTCCTGCACATCTCGAATACCGGTGCGCCGCTCAATATTTCCGGTGTGCACGCGCTTACGGCGTTGCGTGCCTCCGGCAAGGCCGATCCCGCGACGAGCGTGGGCCGATTCGGCGTTGGGTTCACCGCGGTGCGCACGGTAAGCGATGAGATCGAGGTGCGATCGACCACCGGATCCCTCCACTTCTCCCGCGACCTCACCTGGAAGGCCCTGCGCGACAACGCGATCACCATCCCGGAGCCGGCCGACACCTTCACCCCACCCGTCCTGCGCCTGGCCTGGCCGATCGAAGCCGCCCCAGCGCAGGGCACGGATACCGAGATCGTGCTCACCCTGCGCCCGGATGTCGATCCGCAAAACCTCCTTGCCGCCATGCGCGCCGAAGCCGCCGACCTCCTGTTGGAACTCCCCGCCCTGCAGCACATCCGAATCGGCGATGACGAACTGACCAGCACCGTCACCGATCTGCACAATCCGCACCAGCCCGAGCGCAGCGCCCCCGGCAGTCATCCGACGGCCGGGATCCGGGCGGTGCGCATCGACGGGCCCGGAGCGGAACGGCGGACTTGGTGGGAGTTCCGTACGGCCAGAGCGCGCTGGCTGCTGCCGGTGCGCGCTGGCAGGCCGGTGCCCGCCGCGCCCGATGTGTTGCGCGCACCCACCCGATCCGACGAGGAGCTGTCGCTACCGGCCCTCCTGATCGCCGATATCCCCATGCAGCCGGACCGCCGACGGCTGCTGCCCGGTGGCCACATCGCCGAATTGGCCGAGGGCTATGCCGATTTCGCCCGCGCACTCCCGCCCCGCGATCGCCTCGTCCTGGTCCCCGTCCCGGGATTCGCCCGCGGCGAGGTCGATGGCCTGCTGCGCGAGGCCCTGGTCCGCGAACTCCAGACCCACTCCTGGCTCCCTGTCGTAACCGCCCGCCCGACCTCCGCCGACGGGCCCCTCTCGGGCTCCGATGCGGCGGAATCGGAGAGCTGGGCATTTCCGGACGACTCACCCCCTGACGCCGTCGCCGGTCCACTCACCTCATTGCCCACGGACCTCACACCGGCGCAGGGCATTACGTCTCATGAGCGCACTGCGATCGGCGTCGGTGAGGACACCGGTCCGCTCGATGTTGAGTCCGAGGACTCGGCTGCGGCCACTCCGGGTGTCGCGGAATCGCCTGATGGCCCGGGAATGACTGCGGTGCCGATGCACGCGGGCGTCACGGAGCCTGGTGAGCCCATTGCGATCGGTGGGATCGGCGTCGGTGAGGACACCGGTCCGCTCGACGTTGAGTCCGAGGACTCGGCTGCGGCCACTCCGGGCGTCGCGGAATCGCCTGATGGCCCGGGAATGACTGCGGTGCCGACGCGTGCGGGCGTCACGGAGCCTGGTGAGCCCATTGCGGTCGACGGGAGCAGAGTCGGCAAGATCGCCGCTCCGCTCGATGCCGAGTTCGAGGTGCCGGCGGCGGGTACGCCCGCAATCGCGTCTCCAGCAACGACCACGGTCCCGACGCGCGCGAGCGTATTCACAGGTCTGAGTGGGGAATTGGCCGAATTGCTCGACGATGTGGTCGGGCCGTTGGTGATTCCCGAACTGTCGGGGCGGGCGCATACCGAGGCGCTGGGTGTGCTCGACGTGCACCGGATCGGATTGGCTCGGCTGGCGGAGCTTTCGGGCGGCCTGGAGCGGTCGCCGACGTGGTGGCATTCGTTGTATGCGGCATTGGAGCCGTATGTTGTCGATCCATTGGCGGCCGAGGAACTGGGTGCGCTCGCGGTGCCGCTGGCCGACGGTCGGCTGGTAACCGGTCCGCGCACAGTCGTTTTGGACGATCAACTCGAGGTCGCGATACCGGTGCACTGGGCCCGGCTGGTGCATCCGGAGGCGGTCCATCCGCTGCTCGCGCGGCTCGGCGCACGTTCGGCCACCGCCGAGGATCTGTTGACCGATCCCGGGTTGCGCGCCGAGTTGGAAGATCAGCCGGACGATCCGGACACCGTCGATGCGGTACTGCGGTTGGCCGCGCACGCCGATCCATCGGCGCTCCCGTCCTGGCTCGGCCTGCTCGAATTACCGGACAGCACCGGGGAATTGCTGCCCGCCGACGAATTGCTGCTCCCCGATGCCCCATTGCGCGCACTGCTGGTGGCCGACTCGCCGTTCGGCACCGTCGCGGCGGACCTGGTGGACCGCTACGGCGCCGATGCGCTGCGAGCGGTCGGCGTCGGATGGGATTTCAGCATTGTCGTCGAATCCGATCCCACCGGTCCGGATCATCACCTGGACGACGAGGAGCGCTGGTGGACGGGCCTGCCCGAGGACCCGCCGGAGCTGGCCGCCGTCCGTGACCTGGACCTGGTCGCCGAGTCGTGCTGGCCAGCGGCATTGCGGCAGTTGGCAGCCGTCCCGCGCACCCACCGGCTGCTCACCGATCCCGATGGCTATACGGCGTGGTGGCTGCGCAGCCATGCACGCATAGCCGGCATCCCGCTCGGGCTGCTTCGCCATCCCGCGGATACCGAATTCGCCGACCTGCTGCCCGCGTTCGAACTTTCCGGCCTGGATTCCGCTGTCATGCGCGCGGTCCTGGCGAATCCGAATGCCATCACCCACGAACTGGCTGCCGCCCTCCTCGACGCCCTCGCCGATCCGACGAAAACCCCAACGCCCGAGGTGGTTTCCCGAACCCACGCCCGCCTGGCCGCCGCCGTGGCCGCGGACCAATTGGACCTGACCGAGCTCGAGCTGCCCGACCGGGTACGCGCCCTGTCCTCGGCGGTTGTGCACCCCGACGATGTCTGGGTACTCGACCAGCCCTGGTTCGGCCTCGCCCTATCCCCGGACCGCCTGGTAGCGGGCGATATCGCCACCGCGCCCGCCCTCGCGACCCTGCTCGACCTGCCCCTGGTCTCCGAGTCGATCACCGCCGAGGTGGCCAGCACGGGCCGCCGCACCACATGGTCCGCCGAACCACTGGGAATCGTGCTGCGCCAACTGTTCACGCTGCCCGAAGAAGGTGAGCTGGTGCTCCACGGCGAGCTACGGATCCGCCTGCACGGCGCATTGGAAGCCACGATCGCCGTCCCGTGGTGGCGCGACGGAACCACCACCCACGTGCAAACCCCACACCCCTCGGCCTGAGCGCAGCCGATAACCCATCCCAGGAGAGTGTCGACCTACTCCGCGTAGCTGGTGACCATCTCGCTGAGCAGATCCAGCTGCCC
This sequence comes from Nocardia sp. NPDC004604, assembly GCF_040609795.1. Lineage (NCBI taxonomy): Bacteria > Bacillati > Actinomycetota > Actinomycetes > Mycobacteriales > Nocardiaceae > Nocardia > Nocardia sp. NPDC004604. The sequence goes on along the minus strand of NZ_JBEXLC010000155.1, from coordinate 11,421 downwards.
GCGCACCTTTTCGCTGTCGTTGTCGACCAGCCAGCGCAGCACGACCCCATCGATCACGTTCAGGGTGAAGCGACTCAGCGTCTGCACCGGTACCGACCAACGGCAACCGGTCGCATCGCGCGCGTGGTCGAGGATGTCGGCCACGGTGGTGTCGTTGAATGCGTACTGTTCGCGTGCGATAGCGAGTTTCGCCGGGGTCGATTCCCCTTCGCGTAGCGCATATGTAGTGGTTTCGTAGGTGAGTAGTTGTCGTTCCGGTGTGGCTTCAATGTTGAGCCACATCAGTTCGAGTCCGGCACGCACCAATTTTTGAAGCGCTTCTTTTCCACTTCCGACGTCTTGCCAAACTGTTTCATTGGCGTCGACGGAATCGCGTAATTCCATCGATAACGCTTTGACCAGCTCGGTCATCAGCGCGTCCTTGTTTTCGAAACAGTAATGCACCACACCGAGCGAAACACCGGCTGCCTGAGCGACATCGCGCGTGGTCACGCCCGCGACGCCCTTTTTCTCGGCAAGGCCGATGGCTGCCTCGATAAGGTGGGCCCGTCGTTCTTCGACGCTCAATCGGGAGGACACCTCAGCGAGTTAAGTCTCCAACTTCGCCGCAGTCAATTCGCAGGGCCGAAAATCTCGACTGGACGAGCGTCCAGTTGTGTGGTTCGCTTCATCATGGGATCGAAGGGAGACACGAATGCCGGTGTCACGCAGAACCGTGCTGGCCCGAACCGCGGCGGGTTCGGCCGCACTTGCGACAGTGGTAACCGTGCCAGGAATGACGGCGGCACTCGGCGCGCAGGCCGCGGCGGCCCCCGGTGCGAGTGGCTATCGCATCGGACTCGGCCTCTCCGACATCACCGGTCCCGCCGCCGAATGCGGAATGATGGGCTATTCGCAGTTCGAACAGCAAACCGCGGGCATTCATCTGCGCCCGCGCGCCCGCGCATTCATCATCGATAGCGGTGCGCGCCGGATCGTGTTCGCGGTCGCGGAGAACGGCATGATTTTCCAGTCCGTGCACCGCGGTGTCATGCTCGAACTCGCACGCCGCTTCGGTGATCTCTACACCGAACAGAACGTCCTGCTCACCTCGACGCATTCGCATGCGACCTGCGGCGGCTCCAGCAACGACTACGCGTACAACCTGTCCATCCTCGGATTTCAGCAGCAGGTCTACGACGCCGAGGTGAACGGCATTGTGGAGGCGATCGCCGCAGCACATGCCGACCTCGGACCGGGCACGCTCGCGCTCGGCCGCGCCGAACTGCACGATGCCAGCGTCAATCGATCGCGAGTGGCCTTCGAACGCAATCCGGATGCGGATAGACAGCACTTCCCGAATGCCATCGACCCAGCGGTGACGGCGCTGTCATTCGTCAAGGGCGGCAAACAGGTCGGCGCCATCACCTGGTTCGCCACCCACAACACCTCCATGACCAATCAGAACCGGCTGATCAGCGCGGATAACAAGGGTTACGCCTCGTTCTCCTATGAGCACACCGAGCACGGCGTCCGATATCTGGACGGCTCAGCCGATTTCGTGGCGGCCTTCGCGCAGACCAATGCGGGGGACATGTCCCCGAACCTGAATCTGCGACCCGGCTCCGGCCCGACCGAGGACGAGTTCGACAACACCCGCATCATCGGCGAGCGACAGTATCTGGCCTCGAAAACCGCACTGGCGGGCGCACAGTCGATCAGCGGTCCGGTCGACTCGATGCTCTGCTATATCGACCTGGCCGATACCGCCGTCGACGGCAGGTTCACCCCGGACGGTCAGCCGCGCCATACCGCACCCGCCGCCGCGGGCGTCTCGCTCATCGCGGGCAGCGTCGAGGACGGTCCCGGTCTGCCCGGCCTCCCGATCCCGGAGGGCGTGCGCAACCCGTTCATCGATGCCCTCGGCGATCCGCGCCAGCCCGCACCGTCCTGGCTCGCGGATGCCCAGGCGCCCAAGGCGATCGTGGCGCCGCTGGGGTTGCTGCCGCCGGTGCCGTGGGTGCCGAATGTGGTGCCCATTCAGATCGTTCGGATCGGTGAGCTCTACTTGGCCTGCGGCGGTGCGGAATTCACCATTGTCTCCGGACTGCGCATCCGCCGCGCCGTGGCCGCCGCGCTCGGTGTTGGGCTGGAGCAGGTGCTGATGCAGGGGTACGCGAACGCGTACCACGAATATGTCACCACCCCGGAGGAGTACGACTCCCAGCAGTACGAGGGTGGCTCGACCCTGTTCGGCCGCTACACATTGCCCGCCTACCAGCAGGAGTTCACCCGGCTGGCAACGGCTTTCGCCGCCCGCCAGCAGGTTCCGCGCGGTCCCGCACCCCGCGATGTATCCAACCTGCAGCCGAACTTCCAGCCCGCGCCGGGCCCGGATGCCACACCCCCGGGCCGCGGTTTCGGTGATGTCCTGACCCAACCGGCCGCCGCTTACCCGCCCGGCACCCAGGTCGCCGCCGAATTCGTCTCCGCCCATCCGAAACACAACCCCCGCCGCAATGGCACCTTCCTGGAAGTGCAGCGCCGCAACGCATCCGGCGATTGGGAGCGGGTCGCCAACGAGGGCGAATGGGCGGTGCGCTTCTACTGGAGCAAACGCGGCACCGCCGAATCCGTTGCCCGCTTCACCTGGGACATCCCCGCCGACGCCAGCTCGGGCCGCTATCGCATGCGGCACTTCGCCGACAGCCTGGGCGCCGACGGCGTGCTGCGGCCCTTCACCGGCACCACCGATGAGTTCGACGTGGGCTGACGCGCAAAAACGCGCGGCTCATAGCCCGGTCTGCGCGCCCTTGTCTCCGCGCCGGGCACCGCGGCGCTGGATCGCGAAGATCGTGTAACCGAGCAACCCCACCGCAAGACCCATCAGACACACCGGACGCGCCGATTCCCAGCGGTCGCTGGTCCACACCACGATGGTGGCGATCAGCCAGAGGATGCTGCCGACCGCGAGGACCGGCCGTGGATCGGTGAAGCGCGGCGGTATCTGCGGGACATTCTGGGTCACAGTCCTAGCGTAGCTGCGGGAACAGGCGTCCACCGGCCAGCGTGTCCCGTATCGTTCTGCTCTGTGACAACGCCATCGGATGTTCGAGCTCTCGCTGGTGAGCTGTCGCTCGCGGTGGTGCGCTTGACGCGACATCTGCGAGGACGGCGCGCCGACGCGCAGATTTCGCTGACCCAGCTCTCCGCACTTGCCACCCTGCATCGGGACGGTGCGATGACGCCGGGCGCCCTGGCCGCCAAGGAACGCGTGCAGCCGCCGTCGATGACGCGCGTGATCGCCTCGCTGACCGATCTGGAACTGGTTGAGCGCAAACCGCACCCGACCGACGGCCGTCAGATCATCGTCTCGCTCTCGGATGCGGGCCGCGCCTTGATCGCCGATGAGACCAGCGCCCGCGAGGCCTGGATGACCGAACAGCTGTCCTCCTTGACCGACGATCAGCTGGTCGTGCTGACCCGCGCCGTCGGCATTATGAAACAGCTGGTCGACGACTCGGAGTAGGCCGAGTGTGACCTCGTCAGTGCGGGGTCATCAGCGAGGTACATACCCACCGCGGGCGTACTGCGCCCCGAACGGCTGATCGCTGGCGACGATCTCGCGCCCGAGCGGGAACAGCGAGACCGGGATGAGCTTGAGGTTTGCCCAGCCGAAGGGGATGCCGATGATCGAGATGAACAGCGGGATGCTGGTGAACAGGTGCCCGAGCGCCAGCCACCAACCGGCCACCAGGAACCAGATGATATTGCCGATCATCGACCCCACGCCTGCGGAAGGCTTTTCGACCGTGGTCCGTCCGAACGGCCACAGCACATAGGCCGCGATCCGGAACGACGCGATACCCCACGGGATGGTGATGATCAGGATGCAGCAGATGAGGCCCGCCAGGATGTAGCCGAGCGCCATCCAGAACCCGACGAATACGAGCCACAGGATATTGAGCACCAGCTGAATCGGCTTCATAGTTCCAGCATGCCAGCCCACCGCATATCCGGACATCACTCCGGAGTACGACGTGGGCTCGGGGACAACCCCGATTCGCAGCACCGGCCCAGCCCATCGGAACTGACCCGCCTCAGCGGGACTGGTCCGGCTCGGCGGGACCGGCTCGACTTGGCGGAACTGGTCCGGGTTGGCGGGACCGGCCCGGCTCGGCGGAACTGACCCCGGCTCAGCGGAACCGATCGCTCGGCGGAACCGATTCGGCTCGGCGGGACCGGCTCGGTGGAACTGGGCCGGCTCGGCGGAACCGATTCGGCTCGGCGGAACTGACCCCGGCTCAGCGGAACCGATCGCTCGGCGGAACCGATTCGGCTCGGCGGAACTGACCCCGGCTCAGCGGAACCGATCGCTCGGCGGAACCGATTCGGCTCGGCGGGACCGGCTCGGCGGAACCGATCCGGCTCGGCGGGACCGGCCTGGCTCGGCGGGACCGGCCTGGCTCGGCGGGACCGGCCTGGCTCGGCAGGACCGGCCTGGCTCAGCAGAACCGATCGCTCGGTGGAACCGATCCGGCTCAGCAGGACCGGCCCGGCTCAGAAGAACCAACCCAGCTCAGAAGAACCAACCCAGCACCGCGTCCCGCTCCGCGCCGAACGCCTCGTCGAGTGCGCGCAGCTGCGCGGCGTCCTTGGCCTGCAGCCGGTTGGCCCCCGCGAAGACCCGCGCCGGATACGCGCCGAGGTACATGCTGGCGAGCACGTCGATGCCGAGTTCGAAGTCGGGCGTCCGGTTGGTCGGCACACATTCGGCGACGCCGTCACGCACCGTGAGTTCGAAGCTGCCGCCCGCATTGCGGAACGGATCCTGCACCGCGAGTACGACATTCAGATCGCGCAGATACGAACGTGCCGTCAGCGCGGCGGGAACGTCCATGAGCCGCAACCACAATGCGTCATAGCGTGCCTGCGTGCGCACCAGTCGGAGATCGGTGAGCAGATGCGGGAGCGGATCGTTGTCGGTGAGCGCCGCCTCGATGTGGCTGCACAGTTCCAATCCGAATAGCGCCCGCCACAACGCGATATGCGCCTCTGGGGTGATCGCGCGCATCTCCTCGACGACCGCGGTCATGGTGCGTTCGCGACGGTTGTACCGGTACAGCACGTACCCGTCCGGGTGCAGGAATGCGAAAAGCTCACTGCTGCCATTGCGGAAGGCGGGCGAATCGGCGAGGTCTATTTTCCAGCGGGCCTCGGGACGCCGCTGCGCGCCGGGCACCAGGCGACGCCACCGGTCGTAGATCGCGCGTATCGGCTCGCCCGCGTCGGCCATGGTGCTGAGCACCACACCGCCCGGATCGGGGGCCGACGGTAGGAATTCGACGAACCGCCGATCGATCGAGACCGCGTTCTCCCGAATGGTCGGGCCGTATCCGAACCGGCCGTAGATGGCTCCCTGACTCGCGGTGAAAATGGTCAGCGCGAGCCCGGCCTCCTCGGTGCGCCGATGCTGCTCGGTATAAATGGCCCGCAGAATTCCGCGCCGCCGATGCATCGGCGCGACACCGACCCCGGCAATGCCGCAGACCTCGACCGTGCGCTCGCCGGGCACCGTCAGTGTCATCCGGGTGGACTTAGCATGTCCGACGATGCGACCGTCGTCGACGGCGACGATGGCCTCATCGGTCGGAAAGACCTGCGCCCGTAGCTGCGCGCGCTCCGGTTCACTACGCATGCCGAACGAAGTGTCGCCGAGCAACTGAATGGCCGCCACATCGTCGTCGGTGGCCGACCTAATGGTGATGCCGGGTATCAGCGTCATCCTTCGACCATCGCACGCCTGCCCACCCGCCCGCACTCGAATTACCGCGCCAGCAGAGGTGCACCTGAGTTCCCGCAGAGGTTCCGAATACCCCGCAGACCGACATGCCGCGCGACTCGCCGACGGCCGGATCTGAAGCTCTGCGGCATGGGGTGCCGAGCGGAACGCGCGGTCCCGACTGCGCCACGGGACGCCGAGGCGAACGCTGGTTTGTCGGCTTGCGGAGCACGGCTGCCACCCACTTCGGAGCCGTACGCAACAGCGAACATTGGGGATTGGTCGGGGGTCGGACGTCGGCATCGATGTCGGTGGTGTGGTGGCCGGAGGCTGTGTGGTGTGCAGGCTCGAGGTTCGGGTGCGGTGCTGAGTGGGGATCGGGGAGGTTCGGGATCGGTGATCGGCACCGGTGTCGGGCGGGGAGGTGGTGCCCGGCAGGATGTAGCGGTGGTCGAAGTGATCGATATCGGTGACTCCGCTGATCCGCGGGTCGATGACTTTCGCGACTTGAAGTCCGCGGATCGGCGGCCCGATCTGCCGGGACGCAAGGGGTTGGTGATCGCGGAGGGGGTGGTGGTCGTACGGCGGATGCTCGATTCGCGGTTTCGGCCGGACGCGCTGCTCGGAGTGGAGAAGCGGCGCGCCGAACTCGCGGCGGATCTGTCGGACATCGATGTGCCGTACTACCGGACGACCGCCGACGTGATGGCGGAGGTGGTCGGGTTCCATCTCAATCGCGGCGTACTCGCGGTGGCGGGCAGACCCGCCGAGTTGAGTGTGGACGACGTCATCGAGCGGGCCAGGACGGTGGCAGTGCTGGAGGGGGTGAACGATCACGAGAACCTCGGCTCGATGTTCCGGAATGCGGCGGGACTCGGCGTCGAGGCCATCCTGTTCGGAGACCGGTGCGCCGATCCGCTGTACCGGCGTGCGGTGCGGGTGTCGATGGGACATGTGCTGCGGGTGCCGTTCGCACAGCTGCCGCAGTGGCCGGGTGGGTTGGATATGTTGCGGAACAAGGGATTCCAGATCATCGCGCTCACCCCGAACCCGGTCGCCGTGAACCTGGCCACGGCAATGACGGGGGAGCGGGTGGCATTGCTGCTCGGTGCGGAGGGGCCGGGTTTGACCGAGGAGGCCATGCGAGCCACCGATATTCGGGCGCGCATTCCGATGTCGCCGGGCACCGATTCGCTCAATGTGGCGACCGCGGCCGCCATGGCGTTCTATGAACGGGTGAGGACGTCATGAGGGGGAGGCCGTGAGCGAGCGTCAGCGAGTGAACCATGAGCGCAGCGCGTCGTGGCGCACGACGGAGCCGAGCGCTGGCGAGGCGCAGTCGTGAGCGAGCGTCAGCGAGTGAACCATAAGCGCAGCGCGTCGTGGTGCGCGATGGAGCCGAGCGCTGGCGAGGCGCAGTCGTGAGCGAGCGTCAGCGAGTGAACCATGAGCACAGCGCGTCGTGGCGCACGACGGAGCCGAGCGCTAGCGAGGCGCAGTCGTGAGCTATTTCCCCAATGGCGCATATCGCCCCTACCAGCCCTACCAGGATCCGACCCCGTGGGCCGCCGGGCTCTCCGTCGCGACCATGGTGGCATTGCTGACGGCCGTCGCGGTGTACGCCTTCGGCTCGGCACTGGCACAGGTACATCCGATACTCGCGATCTTGGTCAACCTGGTCGCCGTCGGCGGCGCCGCGCCCACCGCCTGGCGCTGGCGTCAGGCGCCGGTGACCCGCTGGGTCATCGGCGGCGGCGCGGCCGGTGTTCTGCTCGGCTGGCTGGTCCTGATCATCGGCGGACTGTCGGGCTAGACCTCAACAGACGCGATCCTTGCCGCGCAGCCAGTTCAGTAGGCCGCGTCGGGGGCGCGTATGGCCGTTGTGCCGCTCGTCGGGTGGCATCAGGTCGGCTGTGGCGGGTGCCTGCCCCTTCGGATAGAGGGTGAAGCCGCAGACTGCGATATCACCCGGTATCAGCGCGCCGTCGGCAGCCGGGGCCCGGTAGTGGAAGCCGAGCCACTCATTATTGGCGGCGTCGGCGAAATCGGGTGGATCGAAGGGCAGGGTCTGCGGGTCCGGCAGTTCCCCGGCCTGCCAGCGCACCGGATGATCACCGGCCCAATACGTGCGCTCCCACACCAGTGGCAGGCCCTCGTCTTCCAGGATGTTCACCCGTGTCGAACTGAACGAGCGCCGGAATTCGCCACGCTCCCAATGCGCGAACGAACCCCAGCCATGGTGAGCGTCGAACGAGACGAGATAGGTGTGCTCCGAGGCGAGCGGGCGGACCAGCAACTCCGGCAGTGCCGTCGGATGCGCCCGTGCCGCCTGCGACGAGCAGACCACGGTGACCCCGGGATAGCAGCCGATGTACACCTCGTCGGCGTCCGGCCCCGCGCAACCGCCCAGCGTGCCGACCATGATGGGCAGGACGTCGCGGTCCTCGTGCAGCTGTTTCGCCAGTGCGAGCGCGGCTTCCGGATCCGGATCGTGGTTCGCGCGGAGTACCGCCAACGGATCCTGTGCGTCGACGTACCAGAGAGACGAAGCCTTGGACAGCATTTCCGGCACCTCCCGATGGTTGCACCAAACAGCTCCGCTAACTTCGAGCAACCCACGGCGTCCTCGCGTGACTTCCCACTACGGTGAGCCGCCCGACGTCGACAAACCAAGTCGACGACACACGAAAAATCTACCCGTTCTCCCGCTTCGGCGATGGACCTTCCGCCTCCGAACACGCCAGCGGGCATCAGAAATTCGCAGCAAACAGTTAGCTGACGATCAGGGCGAACAAGATCGAGCAGAGCAGATGGCGGGGTTCTCCAGAACGAGTTCCGCCATCTCGAGCGTTGTGTGAGGTGGACGCCGAATGTCGCTGTGCTGGACCCGCACCTGAAACCCGGTCCGGGGTAACTCGACTCAGTTTCCCGAGCTGCGGACCCCGAGCAGCACGTCTTCCCACGACGGCATGGGCGCCTTGCCCCGCTTGTTCCGCGCCGCCTTCGCTGGCGCGGCCTTGGTCTTCGGTGCTTCCTCCGCGGCAGGCTTCGCCGAGGCGGCAGGCTTGGCCGGAGCGGTGGGCGCGGGTGGGGCGGTGCTCGCACCGGCTGCCGGTGCTGCCGGCGCAGCACCGGCGGATGGAGCGGTGTTCGTCCCCGCGGCGGCAGCGGCGGAACCACCCGCGGCCGGAATGGCATTGGTGCTCGCGGCGGCCGGAATCGCGGCAGCCGCACCGCCAGCGCTGACCGGCGCGCTGCTGCCACCGGCCGCGACGGAGCGCTGCTCGTAGTACTCGTCCAGGGTCGGCTGACTGCGTGCCGACGTCCGTGCCGGTGCCGCCGCGGCCTCGCGCGCCGGACGCGCCTCGGCGGGGCGGGGCTCCACGGGCCGAGTCTCCACCGGCGGTTCGGGCGCGACGGGCGCCTCGATTTCGGCCTGCGGCGGGAGGATGGTCGCGAGCCCGCGCAGGGCACGGCCGAAGTCGGGATCGATCAGGTCCGAGGCCGGATCGTCGAGCGGGGAGACCGAGCCGCCGTGCGCGTCGGGCTGATAGCGCCAATGCGCGGCGATTTCGGAACGGCCGTTCTGCCACTGCAATTGGGCGACCCAGAAGCCCTTTTCGTCCTTCCAGGCATCCCATTCGGCGTTCTCGAGGGTATGCCCGCGTTCGGTGAAGGCGGCGGTGACGATATCGATAAGGGTTTCCACGGCCGGACCGTCGGCGCGCACCGGATGGGCCTTCTGCGCTAGTTCCGCGGCGCGGGCCCGTTCCAGCAGCACGGGATAGGCGAACCGTTCGACCCGGCTCAGCGGCATCCCGGATTCCTCGGTGACCTGTTCTACGGATGCCCCGGCGCGGATACGAGCTTGAATATCGCGGGGACGCATAGTTGCTTCCATCTCGATCTCAATCTGGCCGAATCGGGCAAGGTCTCCGCGTGCTGCGGCTCGAAGCTTGTCGTCGGCGGGCAGCCGGTACTTGTTGCCGGTCTCGGTGTCGATGCACACGATGTGCGTGGAGTCGGGCGTCACCCCGATCACTCGAAGTTCACGCACCGTTACCTCCTTATCGCGTCGGCTCGCGACACCGCCCACTTTCCGAAACAGTAGTGCACTACTGATGATCTCGAGGCGGGACACGCGGGGCGGAAATCTGCGAAAGACCTTCCGCGCCCCGCTAGTCTGCTCTGATCGATTCGCCGCACCCTAATGCGCGGCGTGTCGGAAAGTGGGCGTGTCGCAATTGCCGAGCTGACTTACCCCAGTTTCTCGACGACCCAGTCGATGCTACGCGTCAGCTGCGAGACATCCTCGGGGTCGATTGCCGGGAACATGCCCACGCGCAGCTGGTTGCGGCCGAGCTTGCGGTAGGGCTCGGTGTCCACGATTCCATTGGCGCGCAGCACCTTCGCCACCGCGGCCGCATCGACCGAATCGGCGAAGTCGATGGTGCCGACCACCTGCGAGCGATGTGCCGGATCCGCGACATACGGGGTGGCGTAGGGGCTCGACTCGGCCCAGGAGTAGAGCCGCGACGAGGAATCCAGCGTCCGCTTGACCGCCCAGTCCAGCCCGCCGTTGCCATTGAGCCATTCGATCTGGTCGGCGAAAAGCAGCAGAGTGCCGAGTGCCGGGGTGTTGTAGGTCTGGTCCTTGGTGCTGTTGTCGATCGCGATCGGCAGCGAAAGGAATTCGGGGGTCCAGCGACCCGAGGCCTTGATCTCCTCGACTCGAGCCAGTGCGGCCGGGCTCATCAGCGCGACCCACAGGCCGCCGTCGGAGGCGAAGCACTTCTGCGGGGCGAAGTAGTAGACATCGGCATCGGTGATGTTCACCGGCAGACCGCCCGCACCGGAGGTGGCGTCGATGGCGATCAGCGCGTTCTCCGAACCCGCCGGACGCTGCACCGGGATCGAGACGCCGGTGGAGGTTTCGTTGTGCGCCCAGCCGATCAGGTCGGCCGAGGGATCCGCAACCGGTTCGGGTGCACTGCCCGGCTCGGCGGAGACCACGATCGGATCGCCGATGAACGGGTTGCCCTTGGCCACCGCGGCGAACTTCGAGCTGAACTCACCGTTGGTCAGATGCAGCGAGCGCTCCCGGATCAGGCCGAATGCGGCGGCATCCCAGAACGCCGTGGTGCCGCCGTTACCGAGCACCACCTCGTAGCCGTCGGGCAGGGCGAAGAGTTCGCGCAGGCCCTTGCGCACGCGCGCGACCACGTCCTTGACCGGCTTCTGCCGGTGGCTGGTTCCGAATACCGAGGCGCCGACGGAGACCAGAGACTGCAACTGCTCCGGGCGCACCTTGGAGGGGCCACAGCCGAACCGTCCGTCGGCGGGCTTGAGATCGTCGGGAATGGTCGGGAACTCAGCGGTCATGGCCAACAGGGTAGTCGGTGGTATTGCTGTGACTCTGACCACACTCCAGCTAACGTTGACGTCCATGAACCTGGCGTCGGTTAGTACGGGGTGGGTACTGCGCAGTCGAGGGTCACGGAACTTCGGGCTACGCGCCGGTACGTTATCGGATGGGCAGCGGCGCGAGTTGCTGATGCACGGCGTCGCCGGGTCGGCGACGATTCTCGGTGTGCGGCCCCAGCGCAGCGAACCAGGACACGTTTTCTGGGTCCGCGTGCAGGTGGAAGGCGCGCTGCCGT